>PCUD01000064.1:29211-40611 GCA_002786785.1 Ignavibacteriales bacterium CG18_big_fil_WC_8_21_14_2_50_31_20
AATTGCCATATTAAAATCATCTGTTATTTACGACCCTGAAAGAAGATACAATAACTCACTTGAACGTAGAAATGTTGTTATGCACGAAATGTGGGAAGATGGAGATATTACAGAAGAGCAATATCGAAAATATTCCGAAATGCCAATTGAAGTATTTATTGAAGAATCCAGGGCTAAATTTCGAAGCAGCTTTGCACCACATTTTGTTGAATATATACGCCAACAAATGGAGGAAATGTCTGAAAAATATGGATATGATTTATACGAAGATGGACTTACTATATATACTTCACTTGATACAAGGATGCAAAAAATTGCTAACCAAGTAGTTAAAGTTCAAGTAGATGAAATTCAAAAACAATTTGATAAACTTTGGGATTGGCGAAAGAATAGAGAAACTTTGGATGAATTATTAGAAAAGGCAATTAAGCGTACTCATTCTTACAGAATAGCCCAATCACCAGAAGAGAAATCTGAAATTTATAATTCACTTAAACGTAATGTGGCTTTTGTGGATTCTGTTCAAAAAAATGCCCAAACCATTGAAGTTGGTTTCGTTGTTCTTGATTCAAAGACTGGTGATATAAGAGCTATGGTTGGTGGACGAGATATTGAAAAAGGTCGTGGATTAAATCACGTTACTCAAATAAGACGTCAGCCTGGTTCATCTTTTAAACCAATTATTTATACAGTAGCATTAGATAATGGACTTTATCCATCGTATCCAATTTTGAATCAACCATTTGATTTTAATGGATGGACGCCAACAAATTTTGTTGAGGATGAGATTGGTGGGTTTTTAACTTTAAGAGAAGGAATTAAAAACTCAGTAAACCTTGTGGCTGCTCGGTTAATAATTGAAGGGCACGTACCACTTTACAAAGTTGAACTATATGCTAAAAAAATGGGCATCAAATATAAATTAAATTTATATCCAGCAATATCACTGGGTGCTTCTGAGGTTGTTCCTTTAGAATTAGCAAGTGTTTATGGTACAATTGCAAATCGTGGAATTTATAATGAACCACTATCTATCCAAAAAATTATGGATAAAAATGGAATTTTGATTGAAGCATTTGCTCCAACTAGCCATGAGGCTATATCAGCAGAAACTGCTTATATGATTACAAGTATGCTGCAAACAGTAATAAACGAAGGAAGTGGACAAAGGATTAGGTCAATTCATAATTTTCGCAGACCAGCAGCAGGTAAAACTGGAACAAATGGAGATTATAAAGATGCTTGGTTTATGGGTTTTACCCCCCAATTAACTGCAGGTGTTTGGGTTGGATTTGATGACCAGCGTGTGGCCTTTACTGGAGCTTATGGCCAAGGTGCAAAAGTTGCAGCTCCAATTTGGGGAGAATTTATGAGAGAAGTTTATGATTCGCTTCAGTTTGAAGTAGAAGATTTTTATCCACCTTCAAGTGGTGATATTGTTTCAGTATCGTTTTGCAAAAGTTCAATTTTTGAAATGGGAAGTCCACGATTATATTCTGATGAATGTTCAAGTGGAAAAGTAACCGATTTAATTAATATTAGAGATATTCCAAAAACTTTTAATAGTGAGCGTGATACAGCAATAGTTTTGTTCGATAAATATGGAGTTGTTGATTCAAACTCGCACGAAGCAATTGAAATAGTTAATTAGTGTGAGGCAAAATTTTAACATAGAACAAGCATACTTAAATGCAATTCAGTTTGTAAAATTGCATTACGAAAATTTTCCTGTGCTCTCTTTTTTGCTTTCTAAAAAGCTTTATAAACATGTTGCTATTATCTATAAATTTGCTCGTATGGCAGATGATATTGCCGATGAGGGAAACTTATCGATAAATGAAAGGGAAAAGCAACTTAATGATTATGAAAAAGCTTTTAATGATTCCTTAAAAAACATATTTGAAAATGACTTTTGGATGGCACTTTCAAATACTATTTTAACTCAAAATTTGTCCACACATAATTTCACCAAACTGCTAACCGCATTTAGACAAGATATAACAAAAACAAGATATTCCACAATTGATGAATTATTAAACTATTGTGAAAATTCAGCAAATCCAATTGGAAGAATAATTTTGGAACTTCACGGAATAAAGAATGATGAAGCATTTTATTTCTCTGATAAAATATGTACAGCTCTTCAAATAACAAATTTTTTGCAAGATGTTTCAGTTGATTTCAATAAAGGACGTATTTATTTGCCCATTGAGGAATTAAATAAGTTTAATGTTGATGAAAATATTTTTCTTTTAAACAAAATAAATAGTAGCTTTCAAAAACTTATGTGTAATCAAGTTGAACAAGTTTCTAAATATTTTGATGAAGGCAAAAAACTTTTACCATTTTTACCATTTAGACTTAAGCAACAGATTAAGTGGACAATTAATGGTGGACAAGGAATACTGAAAAAAATTGTTAATTTAGATTATAACGTGTTAAACTTTAGACCTAAATTTTATAAATTAGATTTACTTAAACTACTTTTTTAATTTTTACGATTATTTTTTTAATAAAGAGAATTATTTTAGAGTTGATAAATATTTAAATTGAATATGGACGCACAAGCAAAAAAAATATCAAAGAAAAGTAAAAGTAGTTTTTATTATGCTTTTAATTTGTTGCCTGTTCACAAACGGGAAGCTATGACTACACTTTATGCATTTTGTCGTGAAACAGATGATATTGTTGATGAAAATAATTTATCGAATGAAGTTAAATTTGAAGACTTACGAAAATGGAGGTTGGAATTAAAAAAAAGTCTTTCTGGTGAATCCTCTCTTGCTTTATTAAATAATCTATCAAAAATAATTAAGCAGTTTAAAATTCCTATTGAACCATTTTTTGATTTAATTAAAGGAATGGAAATGGATATTCAACAAAGTAGATACCCAACAATTGATGATTTAATAAAATATTGTTATCGCGTAGCTGCTACTGTTGGATTGATGAGTATTGAAATATTTGGATATAAAAATATTTCCACTCAAAAGTTTGCAATAAATCTTGGGCTGGCTTTACAGTTAACTAATATTTTGCGCGACATAAAAAAAGATGCCCTTTCAGGAAGGATTTATCTTCCATTAGAAGATTTGAAAAAATTCAATTATTCCGAAGAAGACTTATTTGCCAATGTTTATAATGATAATTTTGTTCGCTTAATGCGCTTTGAAGCCATTAGGGCAAAGGAATATTTTGAAAAAGCAAATAAATGTTTAGATATTGTTGATAAGTCTACTATGTTTGCTGCAAAAGCAATGCAGCTCATTTATTTTAATTTGCTAAAAAAATTGGAAGCAAAAAATTTTGATGTTTTTAATGAAAACATTAGCGTTAGTAAAACCGAAAAAACTGCTATAGCAATTGGAGTTTGGGCTAAATATAATTTGATCTATTAAATATCGTTTCAATTTAAAATTAGTATTTATAAAAAATACACAAATAAACTCATTGAGTAAAAATATTATAAAAGAATGAAGAAAATTTTAATAATTGGTGGTGGATTATCAGGACTTTCATCTGCTGTTTTTCTTTCCAAAGTTGGCTATAATGTAGAACTTATTGAAGCATCGCCCAAAATGGGTGGAAGAACTTACTCATTAAATTATAACGGAATTAAAGTAGATAATGGTCAACATATTCTTATGGAATGTTATTCCAACACTCTTGAATATATTGATATTATTGGGGCTCGTAAACATTTTCACATGCAAAAATCATTATCAATTAATTACATAAATGACAAACAAAAGATTTTCAAGCTTAAAACTCCTAATTATCTCTATCCGCTAAATCATCTAATTGGATTAATGTCATTCCAACTACTAAACATTAAGGATAGATTTTCAATTCTAAAATTACTACTTAAAATTAAATTTATTAAAACTAATACGTTTGCAGATAAGACAGTTTATGAATTTCTAAAATTGAACAATCAATCCGAAGAAGTAATATTTAATTTTTGGGAAAGTATAATTGTAAGTACAATGAATACATCTACAAGAATTGCATCAGCAAAACTGTTTATAGATATGATGAAAATTATATTTTTTGAAGGCAAACGGAATTCCAATATTATGATACCTAATACTGATTTAAGTGCCGCATTAATTGAACCCGCCATAAGTTATTTGAATGCGAGAGGAGTTAAATTATCCACTTCGGAACGTATTACTATTATCAAATTTGAGAATGAAAAAGCATTAGAAGTTGAAACGAATAAACGAAAAATAAATGATTTCGACTTTATAATTTCAGCAATTCCAGAATATAGTTTAAGTAAAATTGATTTTGTAGGTTTATCACAAAAAATTATTCTTCCAAGGCTCCAATACGCACCAATTGTTACTGTCCACGTTTGGTTAACCGAAAATCCGCTAAAAGAAAAAATGTATAATTTAATTGGAAGTCAATTTGATTGGGTATTTAATCATGGTACTCATATATCTTTTGTTAAAAGTAATGCAGTAAATCTATCAAATCTAAATAAAAATCTCGTTATTAAGATTGTTTTCTCGGAATTAAAAAAATATTTTACTATCTTAAGCAAAACAGAAATTAAGGATTATGTCTTGTTAAAAGAAAAACATGCAACTTTTATTCCTAACCTAAATTCTTTGTTCGAAAGAAAGTCTTCATCAACATCAATTGGTAATTTCTTTATTGTTGGTGACTGGATTAATACTGGTTTACCCGCTACAATTGAGGGTTCAATTAAAAGTGCAACAAGTATAACTCAAAAAATTATTTTAAGCAAATTTAATTAATCTATTTCTTAACAATCTACAAACTTTATGGAGGCTTTATGTCAAAACTAAAAGACAAATTAGCAGAAAAAATTGAAGCTCATCGTCCAAGAACTACCCGATTATTAAAAGAGTATGGAGATGTAAAAGTTGGCGAAGTTACAATGGAACAATTGATTGGCGGTATGCGCAGTGTCAAATCATTAGTAACTGATATTTCTTATCTTGACCCAATGGAAGGTATTCGTTTCAGGGGTTTTACGATTCCAGAAACTTTAGAAAAATTACCAAAAGTTCCAGGTGGAAAAATGCCTTACGTAGAAGGATTTATTTATTTATTGTTAACTGGCGATGTTCCAACCGATGAAGATGTGAAATCAGTAGCTGATGAATTTAAGACTCGAAAAGTGGTACCACAATATGTTTTTGATGTTCTAAAAGCTATGCCTTCTGATTCTCACCCAATGGCAATGTTATCTGCTGCAGTTGTTTCAATGCAAAGAGAATCAATTTTTGTAAAAGAATATAACGCTGGCTTAAATAAAATGGATTATTGGAAACCTACTTATGAAGATTCATTAAATCTTTTAGCCAAACTTCCAGAAATAGCAGCTTTTATTTATCGTTTAAAATATAAAGGTGGCGATATTATTCCTTCAAACCCAAATTTAGATATGGGTGGTGATTTTGCTCATATGATGGGAATTGATGCTCCTTATGATGACGTTGCAAGATTATATTTTATTTTACACTCCGACCACGAAAGTGGAAACGTAAGTGCTCACACTGGTCACTTAGTTGCTTCTGCTCTTTCTGATGTTTATTATGCAACTTCTGCAATGCTCGATGGTTTAGCTGGTCCGCTTCATGGTTTAGCTAATCAAGAAGTGTTAAGCTGGATGCAAGGCGTTATGGATAAAATGGGTGGAGAAAACAAAATTCCGACCGAAGAAGAAATGAAAAAATTTGTTTGGGATACTTTAAACTCTGGACAAGTAATTCCTGGTTACGGACATGCAGTTTTAAGAAAAACTGACCCAAGATATCAAGCACAAAGAGAATTCTGTCTTGAATATATGCCAGATTATCCTTTATTCAAATATGTTGACGTGCTTTATAAAGTAACTCCAGATATTTTGAGAGAACAAGGAAAAGCTAAAAATCCTTGGCCAAATGTTGATGCTCAATCAGGCGTTATTCAATGGTATTATGGATTAAAAGAATATGATTTCTATACAGTTCTTTTTGGTGTTGGAAGAGCAATAGGCGTTCTTGCAAATATTACTTGGGATAGAGCTTTGGGATATCCTTTGGAAAGACCAAAATCTCTAACTACCGATATGCTCGAAAAAATTGCTGGAATTAAATAATTCGCAAATAATCTTTGAAAGGGATGCCATTTGGTATCCCTTTTTTTTTATATTTAGAAATAAAATAAGTAATTAATTGAGCGAAGGAACGATGAATTCACATTTAAATGAAATTAGACAAAGTGTATTTAAAGGCAAAGCGGCTTTGGAAGAAAGTGAAATTAAGCTATTATCCGAGCAGATAAATAGTATTTTTTCCAAAAAGAAAAATTATGAATTGCTTTTTGAGACTGATAATTCCAAAATATTATTAGATATTTTAAAATCAATTCCAACAGCGCATTTGGCAGAAGTTATTCTTTTGGAATTAAAAGAAGAATGTTTTTACGACTTTTGTAACTTTTTACTGAAAAAAGGGAAATCCGACATTACAAAACAAAGCGTAATTCACGAATTACTAAATCTCTTTCGCTATTCTGAATGGTTACAAAAAATTTCCACTGAAAAAAAATGGGAAATTCTATTTGCCGAATTAATAGAAGTAAGTAATTACAATTACAATGTGCTTTTTAGTCAAAGAGTTCGCGATTATTCCAACAAAACGCTTTTTAAAATTATAAAAGGTGATAGATTTGAAGAGCTAACTTGGGAAAAAGTAAATAAAAGTACTCAAAAATACGCAAAAGCTTTAAGAGCAGTTTTAAGTGGTTTAGAAACGGAAGATATGGATGTTGCATTTTTGATGGAAAACAGCCTCGAAATGGCTTTGTTGGATATTGCTTCACTTTCTAATGGAATAAGAAATGTGATGATTCCTGCAAACTCGGTTTGTGCTCACATAACATTTATTCTTAATCAGACAAAAGTGCCAATTCTTATAGTTTCAAACGAAAAACAATTATCCAAAATTAAAACAGTTAGAACCGAGCTAAAATATTTGCAAAAAGTTGTGCTAATTTCAGGTAAAAGTGTTGAAAGTTGGGTAATTCCATTTAGCGAATTTCTGCAACTTAGTAGCTTGCAAAATGACACAAATGTAAACATAAATGTAAATGATTTGGCTTCGCTAATGTACACTTCTGGAACAACTGGCGACCCAAAGGGAATTATGTTTTCGCAAATGAACATAATTTATAAGCGTTTTATGCGTGCAATGGCACTTCCAAAAATTTCTGCTAATGATAGATATTTAGCGTTTCTTCCATTATTTCATACTTTTGGAAGATATTTGGAACTTTCTGGAGCATTATTTTGGGGTGCGGAATATTGTTTTATGGAAAATCCTTCGGTTGAAACAATGATTTCTAATATGAATCTTGTTAAACCAACAATTTTTATTTCAATTCCTAAAAAATGGCTCGAACTTTTTGAAGCCGTTAAATCGCGAGCAAATATTGAACTTGATTCAGAAGAAGTTATAAATAAAGTAGTTACAGAAGTTACTGGCGGTGAATTAAAATGGGGATTATCGGCTGCTGGTTTTCTTCCATCAGAAGTTTTTGAATTTTTTCCAAAATACAATATCACTTTAATGAGTGGATTTGGAATGACAGAAGCAACTGGTGGAATTTCTATGACTCCTCCAGGAGAATATTTTACCAATTCACTTGGCAAAGAACTTCCAGGAATTGAGATGAAATTAGCAGAAGATGGCGAATTGCTTATAAGAGGACAGTACGTGATGCTTGGCTATTATCAGCAAGATAATTCCTTAACCTTTGACGAAAATAGTTGGCTACCAACTGGCGATATAATGCGACAGGATAACAATGGTTTTATAGAAATAATTGATAGAAAAAAGGAAATTTATAAAAATATAAAAGGCGAAACTGTTGCTCCGCAGAAAATTGAGAATTTTTTTCGTGATTTTGAAAATATAAAACAAGTATTTTTAGTTGGTGATCACCGTCCTTTTAACACTTTGTTAATTTATCCAAATTTTGCCGAAGCACAAACTTTTTTTGATAAAATGGACGCCAAACAAAAGCATGAATATTTTTCGTCAATTATTGTTACAGTAAATAATTTTATAGCACCTTTTGAACGAATTGTCGATTTTAGAATAATTAACCGCCAGTTTAGTCTCGAAAAAGGCGAATTGACCGAAAAGGGAACTTACAAACGTAGAGTAATTGAAAATAATTTTTCGGAAATTATTGAAACAATGTATGAAAAAACTCATACAAATATTTTAGTTGGTAAAATTGATGTAAAAGTCCCCAATTGGTTTTTACGTGAAAAGGGAAGCTTAAGCAGCGATGTTGTTGCTATTGGAAATGAATTAATGCTTCCAAATTTAAATAAGCAATTAGTGATTGATATTGTTGATAAAAAGAAAAATTTAGTTAAAATTGGTGGATATATTTATAAAGTTCTTAGTTTCAAATTGGATTTGCAAACCGTATTAACAAATGCCTCACTTTGGCTTGGAAATAAAGAATTGTATGATTTTTCTGGCGATTCTATAATTCAATGGACAAGAAAACACGCGTCCGAAGAGGGAATTTCTTTTTTCGATTCTTCTGATATTGTTCTTGGAAATAACGTTGTTACTTTAGAAATGGAAAAATATATTTCTGTTGGAGAGGATTCTTTACAAGGATTGCACAAAGCTTTGCTAATATTACAAAGCGATTCTTATCAAACAGCTAAATTTGGAGTTAAATATTTAACACAAATTTTATATGATGATTTAAGTATTAACTTTTCACTAGTAAAAAATATTTTGCTCCGACCAAATATCAGTAAGCTAATTAAAGTAAGACGAGAAATGTTAAAATTAATATTGCGAAATAATACAAAGTTTGATCTTACAAATGTTTTTAATCTTTATCTGGATTTCGACTATAATATAATTGATGAAGATATTATAAATACGGCTGTTGATAGCATAAATAAGAACACCTTTGTTCATCTTGTTACAGAATTACTTAATAGTAGATTAGAAAGTTATAAAAATGCAAAAAATATTGACTTAACATGCTATCCAACTTTATTAAATTTAATTAGTCAATATGGCATTTTGCATCCCACTACTTACGAAAAACTTCGTCAAATTTTAGTTAATCTTCAACTGATGAAAGAGCATTCAAAATTATCTTTACTTGCTTGGAACGCTCGCAATGAGCTGAGAAATGGATTTAGAGAGTGGCTCGGAAAAAATCAAAAAATTGCAGTTGATATGGAAACTGGTGATGAATACAAATGGAGTGATGTTTTAATTTTTGAGGATGGCATTGATCAAGATGATGTTAATCTTATGAAAGAAGCTTTAACAGAATTACCAATTATTAGAGAGGCCATTTTCTTATTTTCAAAAGGTAAATTAATTCGTTTAACTAATATTTTGCCAAGTGGAGTTTGGATTAGCTACATAAGAGAATACGAAAATAAAACATTGTACAGAATTTCAGTACAAACTAGATACGAAGGCTCATTTCATATTGTTATTATAATTAATAAAAATAGGGAAGACTTTGATATTTATAAAGAAGTAAATTGGCTTATTTTGGCGGGGTCAAATATTTTGGCAAAAGATTTGGTAGAAGATTTTGGTGGTTTTTGGGGCAATTATAAAATTTGGACAAGTCAATATAACCCTAGTGATAATGTTGGGAAAGTTATTGGACGTGAAGTAAGAAAAAATGACGATTTTTCAAAAGAAAGAATTAAACAACTTTGGCCATTTTTTATTTGGAATGCCTCTGTTGCAATTAGCAATTTTTGGAAATTATCTGGTAAAAAGTTTATTCTTAAAACAACTACAACCAAAAATTTTATAATTCCTTCGCACGATTACCAAACTGGAACAAAAATTTTATCTCTTTCCGAAACGTTACCTTTTGTTTCAGCTTCAGAAATGATTGAAAATTTTGAGTCCGATTTTGTTCTTAAAACTCAAGAAGAGTATGAATTATTCGATTTGAAAAATTATTGGAAATATATTTTCTCGGGTATAATTGATGCTCTTGGTGAAAAAGATGGATTAGACCTTCTATATATGTATAAATCTGAAATATTAAATTCAGAAAAAGGAAGTGATAAATTAGCCTATTTAGAAGACATAATTAATGTTGTTGAGACAAGAAAATTTTTGCCAAAAAGACTTTATTTTGCAATTAAAAGGTTTCATAGATGGCATAAGTTAAACAATGATGCTTCTTTTAAAGCTCAAGCCGAAATGTTAGCTGAACTTTATTCTACATACAGATTAGATGAAATAGTAAAAACTTATCCCGAAGTAAGAACTAGATTCTTCTCCGAAACTGTTTTCTTAAATTCAAGCAGTTCAATAAAGGATGTTCTTAATTATTTGGTTGAAGAATATCATGGAAAAGAAGAAATGAACAAAGATGATTTACTCAATCAAATTACAAATCTTCAAAGAGAATACGATTTGAGTGAAAAGGAGAAATTTTTCTTGGCAAGATTAAGCTTTCCTCATCTTAAAGCAAATGTTAGTGCCGATTTTCTTAAAATTAAAGGTGAAGTTTTTCCAGGTGCAAATTTGGTTATAAAAATAAATGATTATGACGGAAATCCATTCTTTATAAGAATGCCCGTTTCACCAAAGGAAATTTCTCGTTTGCATCAACTTTATATTGAAGCTAATTTACTTGTTAGCTTTCAAACTAAACATAGCTTTTTAATTGCAATTTCTGAAAGGGGATTTATAATTGGAGGTTTATATTACTTAAAAACTTCTAAAGATACTGTGCACATGGAAAAGATTGTAGTTTCCGATCATTATAGACGTAAGGGAATTAGTGATTTACTTATGAACGAATTTTTTGAAAGAATGCGAGCCGACGGTTTAAAATTTGTAACAACTGGATTTTTCCGCCCAGAATATTTTTATCGTTTTGGATTCAAAGTTGAACGCAAATATTCTGGTTTAGTTAAAGAATTGGACTCAAATCCAGAAGAAACCAAATAGTTTATTTTTAACAATAAAGGAGGAAATATTAAAAGAGCTATTATTTTAATATTGTTTGTTTTATCAGTATCAATATTTTCGCAAGAGGGAAAAAAATAAATTTCAATTTTTTGTAATACTTGGGTTGAAAGCAATTATTACGAAAAAATAATGAATTGCAAAACACCTTATGAATTAAACTCGGTTGGGGATAACATAATTAAATTGTATTTCTTTGAATCTGAAGATAGAATTCTGTTTTCATCATTTTGTGAAGGAATTAAAAGAAATTTTACCATTGAAAATAGCGACACTATTAAAACGTTTGATTTAAATGGCAAGCAATCTACTATTTATTTAACCTGGATAATGCAATAGGATTAAAATAAACAATTTTAGAAAAAGAACAATCAATATAGAAGCGAACTTG
>PCUD01000041.1:0-10372 GCA_002786785.1 Ignavibacteriales bacterium CG18_big_fil_WC_8_21_14_2_50_31_20
ATAAACAGGTGAAATCCAGATTGTATTAATTCCGAGACTATCAAAATAGCTGTCATTTAGCTTATTGATTACTCCTTGTAAATCACCGCCCATGTAATTTGCTTTACTAGAAAGGGAATCGTGTATTACGGGATTATTTATTGAAGTATCCCCATCGCTAAATCTATCAATCATTAGCGAATAAATAATACCATCGTGCCAATCAAATTTGGATGAATTACTAATGGGATTTCCATTTGCAAGAAAAACATTCTGAAAATTTGTAGTTCTACCTTCTTTTGTAACTGCAAGGCGGAGTAAATCCCTTTCTCCAAATTCATAATCTGCTAAATCAACAATAATTTTATTCTTTTCAATTGCAATTGAACCTTCATTAATTTGATTATTATTCAACAAAGTAATTATGTTTTTCTGTGTTATATTTTTAGAAAAATCAATCCCTTCAATTACAAATGAGAAAATTTTATTCTTATTATTTCCAACATGTAAAAATATTTTTTCAGTTTTAGCTTCTTCAATTGTTCTTAGTGAATTAAAACTTCCAAATCCATTAGGAGTTTTATTTGGATTAACTGGATCGACTATTTCTTCGCCATCACCAAAAAATTTGTAGGCATAAACTCCAGGCTCTAATGTTACTTCAGCTTCAAAAGTTCCATCTCCATTTTCATCAGTCATTGCAATATCTTTTCTATTCCAACCATTGAAGCTGCCAAACAAATAAAGCTCGCTATATTTTCTATCTGGTTTAAATTGGAATTTATAAGAAGCATTTTTATGAATTGTTACTGGAATGCTGTACACGTTATCATCAAGCGTAAAGTCAATAAGTGTCATTCCTACAAAATCGTTTTTAGATTGTAATATTATAGAGCTGGAATCTTTTGTTTGCTTTACATCTACAAATGGATTTTGCAAAAAAACAAGCTTATAATTTTCGCTATAAAACAAATCGCTTATAACAATTATTTTTTCAGTTTTAAATTCGAGGTTGATGTTTGGGATTATGTCGGTGATTGTATTTTTTTCGTTTGAACAAGAAAAGAATAGCAAAATTGATATTATTATTAGATTGAAAACATATAACTTTTTCATTGATTTACCTTATTATAATTCCGTTATCTTAAAACTTAAAATACGGTTTTAATGAATTAAACAAAATACGATTTATAATTATGAATTAAATTTTGAAAACTATTTTTTACCTTTTACTAAAATAATAAAATCATGAAAACCTCTCTTTAAACTAATAATTTCAACTTCTTCAAAAAAGTTAAACTTATACAAAAGAATTGGGTAAAACAAAAACAAAACTAATTTGATAATTACTTTTAGTGAAAACGAAAAATTATTACTTAACGTTGATAAATAAAACAAAAATATACCAGTTAATAAAACGAGTATTACTTTTCTGATTTCGTAAGGTATCAAATAGCTTTTTTGAGCAAAATGATAAAAAACAACAAAAGAAACAAACGACGATATTAATGTTGCAATTGCAGCCCCTGTAGTTCCCCAGATTGGGATAAATAGATAATTTAAAAGAATATTTAACATACTTATTAAAAGAACAACACCTGCAATAATCCTACTCTTCTTAGTGATATTTAGTCCGGTTAATGACGAATCTTTTAAGATTCCAAAAAAGATTGAAAAAGACAAAATTGGAATAACCTCACTTGCTCCCCAAAACTCTTTGTTTTGGGCAAGTAATTCAACTAATTCTTGACTAAATAGTGAAAAAAACAGAACAAAAATCATTGAGCCTAATGCAAAATATGTCATAATTTTTGAATAAAAACGCTTATTATTTGGTTTATCGATATATTGATAAATAAGTGGCGCAACTGCCATCATAACCGATGAATAAATAAAAACTCTGATTGTATTAGAAACTTTAAAGCCCAAAGAATAAACACCAACTTCTGAAGTGGATGACATAAAATTTAGCATATACCTATCTGAAACTGTAAGTAATATTCCAGATATTTCAGCCAGAATTAAAGGAACGCTGTATTTTAGCATTTCTATTATTATGTCCAACTCAAATTTGGCTTTCATATTTGAAAAAACAAATTTTAGTGTAAGAAGCAAAAATACTATTTGGCTAATTATTAATGCTTCATAAATACCATTTATGCCTTTTCCATATTGGGTAATAAAAATTACTGTAAAACTTAAAGCAACCAATAGTTTAACTACACTTAATACTGAGTAAAAAGTAGCTTTTTCTTGTAATTGGATTAAATAAAGGACTAACTGAATAATAACTTGCAACATAGTTGAAAGCAGCATTAAGATAATTAAGTATGAATACTTACTCGTTTGAAATAATAATTGAGAAATACTCTTATCGAAAAAGATTACAGGAAGAAATAATATTGTGCTTACTAGAATGAGTAAAACAATGCTTGTAAAAAAAATGGATTTTTGTTTGTGTAAAAAATTTTTATCCCAATACCATCTAAAAAAACCAGCATTAATTTTTAGGCTAACTACAGCAGCCAAAAGTGTGGCGGTTATTTCAACTACAGCTAAAGTTCCATACTCAGATGTTGATAGATATGATGTATATAATGGAAGCAAAACAAATCCAATCAATTTGGAAGATAGAGTTCCAGCGCCATAAATGACAGAGTTTTTAACTGTCTTTTTAATAAGATTAAACATATTTAATTGTCTTTAATAAATTACTCAACCCTTTTAACATCCAAGCTTCTCCCCAACGAATGTAGGCAATTTTAGATTTAAATGGTACACCAATAAATCTACTTTTAAAAATTCCATGATAGAAAAACCCTTTTTTGTCCTGTAAGTTTTCAATCGTCCACGTAGCTACATTTTTAGCAATTTCAATTCCTTTTGGAAAATGTGGCGATAATTCGCACAAACAATTTATGCTTTCTGCACTTGAGTGAATGTCAATTCTATATTTTCTAGTTTTAGTAAACTTAGGAATTCTATCATTTTCAAAAAAATTATTTATGTAATAATTATATCCTTTTTCGAGGATATTAAAATATTTTTCATCTTTTGTCAATTGCCAAATTGAATATAATTGCCTTAAAACAAAAGCTGTATGATAGTTATCAACAAAATTTTGTGGTTTTTCAGGTGGACCATTATAATCAAAAGCACCATCATTCATTTGATTTGAAGCTGTGTAATTTGTTGCTTTTATTCCTGTTTCAACCCAAGTAGAATTATCTACTTCTTGTCCAACTTTAATTAAAAATTCTGCTACAAAAAGATTGAGATTATGAACATGATTAACAAATATAGGAGTGTATGAAAAACATATTTGCGCTTCATCAATTTTGTCTTTTGGTAAATCTATTAAAAAAACACATATTTCAGAACAAACTTGTAAATATTTTGATTCATTTGTTAACTTATACATACTCCAATAAGCGTCAGCAACTGCAGTTGTAACAATTCCATTTGGTGTATTTGCTGGAATTTCTTCTTTTGCTTGCCAAGCAAATGGATAACCCCAACCTTTGCCAGGATAATCTTTTGAATAGTTCTCGTCGAGCCAATTAATACACTCGTATGCTTTCTTTAAATATTTTTCATCATTAAATACTTGGTAAATATCAATATAACTTTTTGCAAGAAGTCCTATTGCTTTTGGATTAATTTGAGGTTTTACATTTAGTAATTTCCTGCTAAGATTTGGGAACATTAAAAATAGTTCAAAGATAATTTCTCTAAATATTTCAAAAAGGAAATTTTTATTTCCGTATTCTGTTATTTTACGGATAAGATGAATTGATTTAACATCATATGGATCAAAACCAGAAAATCCATTTTGGGTTATCCAGGTATCTAAATTAATAATTGAAAATTCTATTTTGTTTTTAAGAGTCATTTTATTTAATTTTCTACAATTTTCTTTAGATAAAAACATGCAGCATCGCCTTCACCTTTTTCATTCAATTCAATAGCTTTCATTTTAAAATCTTTAATTTGTTGCATACTAAAAATTGAGTTACTAGGGTTTTCATAAAATGATTTATCACTTCTCATCGGAATATCAGCAGCATATTGCTCACTTCCCCAAAATTGATAGTAATCAGAATCGTATAAAATTTCTACTACCTCAAATCCAGTTTTTTTTGCTAATATTTGCATACTTTTTGGTGTTAGCAAATGTAAATGCCTTGGTGGATCAAGAGCAACCCAATTTATTCCATATTTTTTCCAAGAATAAGAATCTGCAATTGGAATTCTGATTAATGCAATTGCACCAGGTTTTAGTATTCTATAAATTTCTGCTAAAACCTTATCTGGATTAGGCATGTGCTCAAAAGCATGATTTAGCATAACCATATCAAATGAACCGTTAAAACTATATATATCCTTTTTAAATATTTTTACACCATTATTATAAAAAATGTCTTTTTCAATAAATGGATCAATCCCAGTAATATTATTAAAACCATCTCTTGCTAAACTAATTAAACGTAATCCAGCACCAGACCCTACATCTAAAATAGATGAATTGAAATCGATATTTGTCGGTTTAATTTTTAACAAAAAAGAAGGTCCATATTTTTTAAAAAGATATTTTCCTAACGGATTTTTATTATCCTTTAAATAATGCTTTGATTTAGTCTTTTTTAAATACCGCTTTATAAAATTGTCTTTTGTTTTTTTTATTTGGTCAAAGGAATTGTATTCACTTGGATAATATTTTTCAAGGTTTTCTGGAATTTCTGTAATCTGAACACATTTGCATTTTGCACACTCAAAATAATCAAACTCTTCTTTTGTGCCAAACATCATTTCACGGGTTGTAAATATGTTGTTCCCTTCAATATTATTGCAAATTCTACATTTAAATAATTTATTTTCCATTTTGTTTCGTTTCTTCAATTAGTTCTAAAAATGCCTTGCCCGATTTAATAAAATTCTTATAATAAAATCTTCTTTTTCTAAAGCCTTTATTATAAATTGCTTCAGTTGAAGAATCTTCTTTATGTAATATTTTTATTTCTGGCGAGTAAACGGTTCTTAATTTATCTCTTTTAACTATAAAATATATTATTGCTTCTTCTGAGTGCATAAATGTTTTTGGATAAAGTCCCTCGTATAATTCAATATAATCACGACTAAAAACGAGGGCACTACCATGTAATTTTACATTTTCTCTCTTTTCTTCCCACGGCGGTGTGTAATCCTCACCAGTTTTAATCCATGTTTTTGTAAAAATTTTTTTCTTCGTTTTCTCAATAATATCGTCAAGGAGAAAGTAGTTGAGAAATAATTTTACATAATAGACTTTGATAAGCCATCTTAATTCAATTTCATTTTGTAATGTTAATTTTCTTGGATTTTGATGAATTCCGTCTTTAGTTGAAAGTATATCAGGACCCAAAATGTGAAATTTTTTATTTTCATATTCATTAATAATTCGTTTTACAAAATCCTTTTGTTCAATAATTGTATCGTTGTTTATCAAACTAATAAAATCAGAATTAAGTTCATATTTTGCAAATTTGAATCCAAGATTGTTTCCTTGTGCAAATCCCAAATTTTTTTCGCTAAGAATTATCTTTATCTTTGGATTATTTTGGAACTTTTCAATAACCAATTCCCCCGATTTATTAGGGGACCCATTATCAACAATTATAATATGATAATTATCATAATCTATATTATTTAAAATTGAATTAACGCATTCAATGGTATCTTCAATGGTAACATAATGTAACACGACAAATGTAAATTTATAGTTCATAAAGTATAGATTAGTTATTTGTTTTGAGATTTTTTAAAATCAACTTTTTCATATAATAGTGTCAATTTCTTGCTTGTTTCATCCCAATTATATTTTTCCAACACTGCTTGTTTTCCAAGTCTGCCCATTTCGTTTTGCAAATCAAGATTTTTGAATAAGCCAATTACTTTTTCAGCTAAATCTTTTTCATTATTGGATTCATATATAATTCCCGCACCAGTTTCATTAATAATCCTTTCTATTGGGTTGCAGTTTGTGGCAATAACTGGCTTCTCAAAAATCATGTACTGAAATAATTTATGTGGAATTGTATTATCCGTGTGAACGGTTTTTAAGTGTGGAATTAAGCACAAATTACTCGCTTTAATATATGATGATAATTTTTCGTTTGGCTGCCAGCCTTCAAATGATATATAGTCACTTACATTCAATGATTTTGCTAATTCAACTAAGTCCTTATAATTGCTACCAGTTCCAACAAGGATTAATAGAAAATTTGGAATTGTTTTTATTAGTTGGGGGACTGATTTTATTGCACTTTCGAGACCTCTGTGTGAATCGAAACCACCAACATACGTTAATGTAAATTTATCTTTGAATCTATTAACCAAACTCTCGTCAATTAGTGAGGAAAGAAAGCTATCAAGATTTACATAGTTTGCAACTACAGAAATTTTATCTTCGTCTATTCCAAGTGATTTATATCTTTCAACTGCTTCTTCAATAACAGTAATAATATGAGTTGCTTTTTTTGTCCATTCTATCTCACTCTTTTTCCATCTTTCTTTTGAAATAAGGAAATTGCCTGGAAAAGTATTAGCATATTTATAATGATTTAATGCGTGAACAAAATTTTCATGAAGGTCTGAAATGACGGGCAAATTAAACGATTTATTTGCTTTATAAGCACTTTCCAACATCCATAAATCGTGCACATGAAGACATTCTATTTTGTATTGGCTAATGAAATATTTTATTTGCAATGACCAAAACACAGGATATAAATTAAATATTGTATTATTCAATCCTTTCAATTTCTTCTTTACGAAAAGAGACATTGGAATTCTAACAATTTGTGCATCGTTAAATTTTTCTTCAGCTTTCTTTTTTCCATAGTTTAAACATAACACAAATACTTGGTGACCTGCGTTCTGCAAAGTTGTAACTTCATTTTCCACACGAAGATCGCCAGTAAACTCATTGTCTAAAATCATTCCTATACGCATTTATGCAAGTTCCCTTTTTCTGTAAACCAAATATCCGCCACCCAAAATCAGCAACCATGTTAAAATATCACCAATCCAAACGGCTGTTACACTTGCGTTGTATGTGGCTGGACTAAATTCAAAAACTAATTTATGATTTCCAGCTTCCACTTCAACTCCACGAAGGATGTGGTTTGTTTTTTGAATTGGAATTTCCTTTTCATCCAATGTTGCTTTCCATCCATCGGAATAATAGACTTCTGATAAAACTAAAAACTGAGTTGAATCTGAATTTACATTAAGCTCAATTTTGTTTGGAGATTTCGAAATAATTTCAATTTCCCCTTCACCAGTAAACACTTTAGTTTCACCAATTCCAACTAATAATGCTTCATTTGCTGGGTCAAATTCTAATTTATTCATCTCGAGAACTACATCTTCCTTTGTTGGCAAGGCTTTAAGTTCTTTAACGAACCAAGCTTTCTCAAAAGCATTTGGATTATAATAAAGTATTTCTTTTTTCTCATTATCCACAGCAATTGTTTTAAGTGAATCACCAGGAATTTGTGATGATGAAATAATATACTTTCCGCCCAACATGTTTATAACATTCCAGTTAATTCTATCTTGAGTATTAGCATTATAAAGATTGTTTGCAATTATATCCTGGATAACTTGCAGCTTTATTGCACTATAACCACTTATTAAAGGATAAAAATACGCATAGTCATTACTTGTAAAATTATTGCCCAAAACTATTGCTCTATAATTATCGTCCGCACTTGCTAGTATTTTGGTAATTGGAGTTTCTTTGAATACTGTCTTTTCAAGCTGCTCTATATTATCTAAATTAATTATTTTATGGGCACGATTAGAAATAGTAAATATTTCAGCAGTTGAAACAATTAATAATAAAACAATAAACATTTCCAATTTAATTTTTTTGAAAAGAAATGCGAATAAAACTGCGGATGCAATTACTAAAAATATAAGCAGCTTTTGTGTATCTGCAACTAAAAACTCTTGACGAATTTCTTTAATTATATTGAATGTGTTTGCGTCATATCTTCCAATTTCAGAAGGCATTGTATAAGCAAATGAGCTGCTCATTAACAAAATGCCCAAAGTCAAAACAATTCCACCACCAAAAATTCCTGCAATAAATTTCAAATCTTTTGGCTTATAAAGTTCAACAATTCCTTTTAAACCATATCCAGCAAGAATTAAAGTTGCAATAAATGTAATATTTAAAATCATTGAAGGTGCGCGGAATTTTGAAAAGTATGGCACATAGTAAAAGAAGAGTTTATACAGCTCTGGCAAATGCCTTCCAAAACTGAGCAAAAGTGAGAGCAACACAAATGATGCAACACCGATTACAAATTTATCTTTTCTATAATAATAAACGCCAAGGAGAGCAAACAAAAACAAAATCATTCCCATTGATGCATAATTTCCATTAAATGGTTTTTCTCCCCAATAACCAGGCACACGTTGGCCTTTTACTTGGTTGAATTTATCACCATCGTATATTTCGCCTTGCAATCCACCATTAAAACGTGGAATAAAAAAGCTCATTATTTCTTTTGGAGCAAACGACCATTGAGTTGCGTATTCAAAACTAACTCCGCCACCTTGTGTTGCTGATACTGCTTCGGCTCCCAGTTTTACTGGATTTCCACCACGTGTTGAATGTGCTGCGTATTCATTGGTTGTAAATAGAGGTTGTGCAGCAATCATAAATGTTAATAATAATGCGACTGCAAATTTTGTGAAAAGTGAAAATATATCACCAAACTTTTTATCAATAATTAATTTAATGGTTGGATAAATAAATATTATAAATAGTATTAACACACCATAAAAAACAATTTGGAAGTGATGTGTTCTAACCAACCATGAAAAAGCGAGTGCAAAAAGTCCAGCACTGAGCCAACTCTTTTTTTCAAACAAATAACTAAAACTTAAGATCAACCAAGGGAGAGTCATTATTGCTCGAAGTTTGGAATTGTGCCCTTCTCCAATTTGTGCTTGCCAGTCAGGTAAAAGTGTAAAAACCACTGCGACAATTACAGCAGAATACCAAGGAATATTTTTATAACGAAGTAGAAAGAACAAACCTAATCCTCCAAGAAAAAGATAAAGGAATGCCCAATAAGAAATTTTAGAAACATAATTTAAAGCAGAATCTACATGAATTATTTCTGGTGTAATTCTAGAGTAGATTGGCTCACCGCCAAAAATAGACGGATTCCACAACACCTGTTCGCCATTTTCTTTGCTCCACTCAACCCAACGATGCGTTTGTCCAATTGAGCCAAGCGAATCGTTTCCAATTGGTTGCAATCCATTTACAATCCAACCACCAAAATAGTATAGAAGTGGAAGTAATATTATCAATGCGCCAATTAGGTTTTTGTATTTGCTTGGAAGTAAATCCAAAATATTAAATTTTGTTTTTCCAATAACTTCTTTTTGTTTTTTTACTTTGTTCATAGTTTACGTCATTTAATTAAAATTATTAATATATGAATATATCAAATTAGTTACTTGTAGTTAAGTAATGCATCAACAATATTATTGCCAGCGTTGCCGTTTCCATAATATTCTTTTTGTTCATCAAAATTATTTACTTTAACTTTTTCTAAAATCAGCTCTGGATCTGTTCCAACAATAAAATTCCAATTCCCATTTAAGGTTTCTATCCACTCTGTTTCATCCCTTAATGTGATGCAAGGTTTTTTCATAAAGTAGGCTTCTTTCTGCAAACCACCGCTATCGGTAAGAACTTTGGAACAATTTTTTAATAGAAGTATCATTTCAAGATAACTTACTGGATTTATGATTTTAATATTATCATTAAATTTAATTCCATCCAATTTAGATTTTGTGCGTGGATGAAGCGGCAAAATAACTGGTTTATCCATTTCCGAAAAAGCTGTAAATATATTTTGGAGTCGTAATCTATCGTCAGTGTTTTCGGCACGATGAACCGTTGCGAGATAATACTCTTTTTCATTTGTGATATTTTTCAATGAAAATTTTTCTTCCGCCATTTTTTGATAAAATAGAATTGAATCGAACATTACATCGCCAGTAAAAATTGCATTATCGGAAAGATTTTCTTTCGCCAGCAATTCCATAGCATTTTTGGATGGAACAAGCAACAAATCAGAAATTCTATCAGTAACAATTCTATTAATTTCTTCTGGCATCAGCTTATTGAAGCTTCTTAATCCAGCTTCAACGTGAGCAATTTTTATATGCAATTTGGTTGCTGCTAATGAACCAGCAATAGTAGAATTTGTATCACCATAAACAAGAACCCAATCGGGTTTTTCTTTAACCAAAATTTGCTCTATTTTTTCAAGCATGGCTGCTGTTTGAGCTCCGTGCATTCCGGAACCAACCTCTAAATTATAGT
>PCUD01000041.1:10416-10644 GCA_002786785.1 Ignavibacteriales bacterium CG18_big_fil_WC_8_21_14_2_50_31_20
AGCTGCTTTAATAAATTGCGGACGGGCACCAATTATTGATACTATTTTCATTTTGTTTTTTAGATACAAGAATTGAGATGTGAGACTAAAGAAGTATTGCTTTTTAATCAAACTCTTTGCCAGCGGCATCCCTACGGGAAATTCTTAATCCTACTCCTATTTAATTTTCAATTTAGATTTTTAGATACAAGATTTGAGATGTAAGACGAAAGAATGCTTCTTTTCTTA
>PCUD01000041.1:10669-26925 GCA_002786785.1 Ignavibacteriales bacterium CG18_big_fil_WC_8_21_14_2_50_31_20
AATTGTTGAACATCAAAAGTGTAAATGTTGTTTCCTTCTTTCCAGTTATTGTACATTTCTTTTAATAATTTATATGCTCCATCATCATCAGTATAACCAACCATAGCGCCAGAATTGGAATCTTTAAGAAAGCTATGCGCATCACCATCAACGGGACCAATTGCAAACGTTGGCTTTTTAGTTCCCATATATTCAAAAAGTTTTCCTGTTAAAAATCCCTTGTTGTTTTTTACATTATCAACTACAAGCAAAAGAACATCTGCATTTTGTAAAATTTGAGTGGATTCTTTGTGAGGAACAAATCCTCTTAAATCCGAAATGCTTTCTAGATTATACTTTTTAATTTCTTCTTCAAATTCTGGACAGTACTTACCAGCAAAATTGAAACGTAGATTTGTAATTCCATCAACTTTAATCAATTTATTTAAGGCTGAAAATAATACGTGTGGCACTCTGTCTTTCGAAATTGAGCCAGTATATGCTATTGTGAAATTTTCATTTTTATTATCAATGTTTTGAGTAAAATCGGTATTATCAAAACCATTAGGAATTAAATAGAACTTTTGATTACTTGCTTTCTCCTTAAACATGCGAATCATATCATTACTAATTGTTACAATAGCATTTGCGCTTGTAAATACTTTCTTTTCAAGCATATAATCAATTTTAGTTGTAAGCCAGCTTCTTTTAACATTTTGGTAATAAACTATTTCCATCCAAGGGTCACGAAAATCAGCAACCCACTTTACTCCAGTTTGTTTTGATAGTTTTTTTCCAATAAGTGAAACAGTCTGTGGAGGCGAAGTAGTAAATATTATATCAATATTTTCTTTCTTAATTATTTCTATTCCTTTTTTTACAGCAAAGTGTTTCCATCCAATTTTTGCGTCTGGAATAAAAATATTAAGCCTAACCCACTGAGCAATTTTATCTTTAAATGAAACATTCTTTTTGTTAAGTATAATATCATTGGGAATTTTTGAATCAGACTTTTTTCCAGTAAATTTTTTGTATAGTTCAAAAGGTTCAAGTGATTTTGTTTTGTAAACTTTTATCCCGTCTGGAATATCATTTAAAAGCGAAACATCCTCATTAGGTGAATCGGGATTTTGCACAGTTAACACAACTGGTTCCCATCCAAATTGCGGAAGATATTTCACAAACTTTAAAGCTCTCTGAACACCAGGTCCACCAGCGGGTGGCCAATAATATGTAATGATTAATGCTTTTTTCATGTCATTTTATGCTGCAATGTATTATTCATTTACTAATTCCATCATTCCATTTACAAACTCACTCCACGAATATTTTGCAGCTTCGTTTTTGATATTATTCACAAATTCGGCTTCTTTATTTTCGTTGAAATATTTTAATATTGCGTCAGTTAATTGTTTTGGATTTTCCTTTTCAACTAAATATCCAGTTTTTCCATTTTCAATTACTTCACTTAATCCGCCAACATTTGTTGAAATCATTGGTTTATCAAAATTGTTTGCAATTTGTACTATTCCACTTTGGGTTGCTGATTTATAAGGAAGCACAACAACATCGCACGCAGAAAAGTAGTACTTTACTTCATTAGTTGGAATAAAATCACTGAATAATTTTACTCTATTTTCTATTTCCAATTTTTGGATTAAAGAAATATATTTTTCTTCATTAGAATAAAACTCGCCCGCAACAACAAGAGTAAAATCAATTTTATCTTTAATTAAAGCAATTGCTTCAAACAAAATATCCAATCCTTTGTAATCCCTAATAAATCCAAAGAAAAGCATTATTTTATCACTTTTTAAATTGAGCTTGTCTCTAGCAATTTGCTTGGAAACAGACTCACCAAAATTAGAATAAACTGGATGAAACAGCAGTTTTTGTTTTGCTTTTGGATAAAGTAAAAACAAATCGTCTTGAACACTTTTAGATAGGGTTATAAAATATTCAACTGAGTTGAAAAAATATTTCGTAAAAACTTTGTCGCCTGGTTTTTTCTCGTGTGGAATAATGTTATGACAGATAGTCAAAATTTTAGTTCTTTTATTTGCTTTAACAATTTTAGCAATAGTTCCATAAATTGGAGCAAAGAAAGGCATCCAGTGTTTTATTATTAATAAATCGGGAGCATCACTTTTTATTCTTCTACCGACTTTAATCCAATTGAAAGGATTAATAGAATCCATTTCAATTTTTGTGGGAATTATCTCAAGATTATCGCCAGTTTCCAGTTGGGTTTTGCCAGGGAAAAGAAATGAAGGATATTGTCTTTTAAAAGTGACAACATCCACTGAGTTCGTTTTTACTAATTCTTTATATAATAGACTAGCGAAGTGAGCAATGCCTCCACGCAATGGATAAGCAGCGGAAAGAATAGTAATTTTCATTTAATTACAATTTTTTGTTTATGTCAAATGAAACTCGTTTAATAATCATAGCAACAGATATTTTCCAACTTTTAATTAAAGTATCAGTAAAATTCACTTTTTCTCTTTAATGCAATAATCATTATCATCGTGCGAATTATGAGCCATAAACTCGCCTAAAAGTCCAACAGAGAAAAACTGAACACCAACTACAATTAACAACATACCAAGCGCAAGTAATGGTCTGTTACTTAATGGTTGATTCATAAAAAACCAATCATAAGAAAGGTATGCGCTAATGATAAAACCGATAAAAAATGCAATTGCGCCCATAAATCCAAAAAGATGCATTGGACGGCTGATATATCTTAGCGTAAAAGTAACGGAAATTAAATCGATAAATCCTTTGAAAAATCTGGAAATCCCAAATTTTGTAACTCCATATTTTCGTGGATGATGGCGGACAATAATTTCTGCAATTTTAAAACCTTTCCAACCAGCAAGAACGGGAATATATCTATGCAATTCACCGTAGAGTTCTACATTTTTTACTGTCTCTTTTCTATATCCTTTTAATCCACAATTAAAATCATGAATTTTTATTCCACTAAACAAGCGAGTCATATAATTAAAGAATTTTGAAGAATGCTTTTTTACAAATGGATCGTGGCGAACTTTTTTCCATCCAGAAACTAAATCAAATCCTTCATCCAATTTTGCAAGTAAATTTTCAATTTCGGCTGGATCATCTTGTAAATCAGCATCCATTGTAATAACTGCATCTCCAGTTACTTCTTTAAATGCGACTTGCAAAGCTGCTGATTTTCCATAATTTCTTCTGAAACTAATAAATTTAATTTTTGGGTCAGTTTTTGCAAGTCCTTTTATAATGTTAAGAGATTCATCTGTACTTCCATCATCAATAAATAAAATTTCATAATCTATTGAAATTTTTCTAAGAGAAGTTTTTATTTCCGATACTAATGGTTTAAGAGATTCTTCTTCATTATAAAGGGGAACAACAATTGAAACTTTCTTAAAAGAAAATCTCTTACTGCTAACTTTGGTTTTATTATAATAACTTCGTCTTGGACGTTTATTATATGGCTTTTGATTGTTACTTATTGATGATTCTGTTTTCACTTCAGAATTTAATGATGGAGCAGAAGTAACAATATTTGTTCTTGCACTTTTGGGTTTGTTTTCGTTTTCGCTTGCCACTTATATTTCTTTAATTATTATTGTAATAGGCAAAATTACTTTAATATAATGCGAAAATCAATTTCAGAAAGCGTATTATATTAAACTTAATATAACTAAGAACTTTAGCACTAAGTTTGTCATCTCCAAATAAAAACAATTTTCATAATGTTTAACAAAAAAAATCTTGTGAATATGTTTCCATAATTAAAAGTAAACAGAAACCACTCCTTAAACAAACGAAACACAACATTTTATAATTCTTCTCTAACATATTCATGTTTATAATTTCTTATATTTACACATTAAATACTTTAGAAATTGGATAAGATGAAAGAACCGAATGTAAATGTAGCTATCATAGCCAATAATGAAATTTTATTTGAATTATATGGCGAATTTGAGTGCTCGTGCAATAAAGTAAAATGCAGCGGAAAATATATCGCTAAATATGAAAATGGAATAATTTCAATTACAACTAATTCTGAAACTTATGTTATTCAAAAAAACACAATTTTTAAAGCTGATAATATAAATTCAGATACTTTTCTATTAAGAAACGTTTTAATTGGAAAAGATTTTCATTGGCAGAAAAAGGAAAATCAACGGTTTCAAGGTTCATTAAAGTTTATAATTGAAAATGAATTGCTTACTGCTGTTAATGTAATTCCCGTTGAAGCTTATTTAACAAGCGTAATTTCGTCCGAAATGAATGCTACAAGTTCGCATGAATTGTTGAAAGCCCACTCAATTATATCACGAAGCTGGCTTTTAGCTCAAATGGATAAAAGTAAAGATATAATTGCTTCAAATAAGCAATACAAATCCGAAATTAAAACAGATGAGGAATTAGTAAAATGGTACGATAAAGAAGACCATACTTTGTATGACGTATGTGCCGACGACCATTGCCAACGATATCAAGGAGTTACTAAATTTCATGCACACAATGCACAAGAAGCAGTTGCCAACACACGTGGAATGGTTTTGAAATATCAAGATAAAATTTGTGATGCACGTTTTTCTAAATCTTGTGGTGGAATTTCGGAATCATTCGAAAATGTTTGGGAACCAGTTGTTCATCCTTATTTACAAAAGATTATTGATTATAAATTTGCTCCCGAAGAATATGATCTCGATTTAAGAAAAGAAAAAGCAGCCGTAAAGTGGATTAGAAAGAACCCTCCAGCTTATTGTAACACAACAGATGAGAAAGTTCTTTCACAAGTGCTTGTTGATTATGACCGAACCACAAAAGATTTTTATAGATGGAAAGTTGAATATTCACAAATTGAAATTGCTGAGTTGATTAAGAGAAAATCTCAAATGGATTTTGGTAGCATTCTTGATTTGATTCCAGTTGAACGTGGCTTTTCTGGACGCTTGATAAAACTTAAAATTATAGGAACTAAAAAAACTTTAATAATTGGCAAAGAGCTAGAAATAAGAAAAGTCCTCTCAAATAGTCATTTATATAGTTCAGCTTTTGTGGTTGAGAAAGAAAATATTGTTGATGGAATTCCACAAAAATTTGTTTTAACAGGTGCCGGCTGGGGACATGGAGTTGGGCTTTGCCAAATTGGGGCTGCAGTTATGGGAGAAATGGGATTTTCGTTTGACGTTATTTTGCTTCATTACTTTAAAAATTCAGAAATAAAAAGAATTTATGATTAGAAAGAAATAAATGGTTTTACTTAATCCAACAATCCTTTTGGGATTATTAGCGGCTTCTATTCCCATAATTTTGCATTTCTTAAATTTGCGCAAAATTAAAAAAGTGGAGTTTAGCACACTTTCGTTTTTAAAAGAACTACAGAAATCTAAAATTAGAAAAATTAAAATTAAGCAGTTACTTTTGCTTTTAATTAGAATATTGATAATTATATTTTTAGTGCTAGCATTTGCCCGCCCAACCCTGGAATCAACAACTATTAGTGGAATTAGCTCAAGTGCTAAAACAACTGCTGTATTTATTGTTGATAATTCGTTTAGTATGTCGGTTGTTAACGAAAAGGGTTCTTTTTTAAATCAATCAAAAACTATTATAAGCGATTTAATTGCTACTTTTGAAAACAAAAGCGATATACATTTAATTACAACTTCTGAGAAAGAAAACAATTCGTTTGTAACCCCACAAATAATTGACAATATTAATATTTCAGTTGTAACACTCCCTTTTAGTAAATCATTAAAAAAAACACAGCAAATAATTAGCGAAAGTAAAAATCTTAATAAAGAGGTTTACATTTTCTCTGATTTTCAAAAAAGTACATTTTGGCAAAATGATTCGCTTAATAAAATTTTTAATTTTTTTAATACCAAATTTTATCTTTTTCGTTTTGCAAGTGAGTCTACTAGTAATTTGTCAGCAACAAATCTTAAAATTAATAACCAAATATTTGAGGTAAACAAAGAAATTGGGATTACTTCTGAAACAACAAATTTTACAAATCAGAATATTAGTAATCATTTAAATTCACTTTATTTTAATGGAAAGCGAGTAGCTCAAAAAAGCATTTCGGTAAATGGGAATCAAACTAAAGCAACAGAATTTCAAGCAACCCCTGATAATGCAGGCATTATTGAAATTGAAACTAAATTGGAAGATGATGCAATAAAACATGATAATAGTTTTTATAATTACATTATTGTCCCAAATAAAATTAAGTTGCTTCTTGTTGACAAAAATGATGAGCTGCTTTTTGTAAAAACTGCGATGAAATTAGGTAATAAAGTTTCGATGGATATAAATTCAATAAATCCAAATGAATTTAATAACGCTAACTTGGATGATTATACTTCAATTATTATCGCTGGCTCAGTGTGGAATAATTCTCGCTCCAGATTAAAAGATTATATTTCAAATGGAGGAAGTGTGATTCTTTTTCCAGAGAAAAATGGTAATTTTAGTGACCAAAACATATTGTTGAATTTTTTAAATATGCCTTCAGTTTTGAATTTTTCAGAAAGTGGTAATTTAACATCAATTAATTCTTTTGGAAAAATTGATTTTAATCACCCAATATTTAATGGTATTTTTGCAAAGAAAAGTGAAGAAATTGAATCACCTATTTTTTATAAATACTTAAAATTTGGCACAAATGGAAACGGACGAAATGTTATTGCGCTTCAGGATAATTCCATTTTTCTAAGTGAATACCAATTGAATAAAGGGAAAATTCTATTTTTTAACGTTTCACCAAATATGGAGTGGAGCAATTTCCCAATCAAAAATATTTTTGCACCGTTAATAAATAGGTCAGTAAGCTATTTAGCTTCAAATATTTCAAACGAAGAAGCCATCTTTGCTGGAAGTGATTTGTCAATAAATATTTCAAAAAGAAAATCCAACCACATTAAAGTAGAGCTACCAGATGGAAGTGAGGAAGTTATTAATATTGACGATGAGAATTCAAAATACTTAACATACAGCAACACAACTCTTTTAGGAATTTATAGATTTTATTCAAATAATATATTGTTGGATATAAAAGCCGTTAATTTTAATAGTGCCGAATCAAACTTGGAATCATTGCCAACAAAATTATTTACGGAAGCAATAAGCGGAAAATTGAATAGTATTATTAACATTGAACTGACTGATTCTTATAAAACACAAATTACAAATTCACGTTATGGCTCGGAATTGTGGATGGTATTTCTAATTGCAGCATTGTTAGTTGCCTTGTTTGAGATGCATATTTCACGAAGTAGTAAAAAAGATTTAGCAGAAATTTAAAGGAAACATATGTTTGAAGGCAAAGAAGTTGTAATGGAAAAAGCAATGCTTGTTTCTATTAAACAGCAAAATGAAAGTAAGTTTGTTGTTGAGGAACATCTTGATGAGTTAGAAATGCTGGCAGATACTGCTGGTGCTGAAACCATTTTGAAAGTAATTCAAGATAGACCATTCCCCGATAAAACGTTTTTTGTTGGAAAAGGAAAAGCCGAAGAACTTGCAGAATTAGTAACATTAAACGATATTGTTATTGTTATTTTTGATTCCGATTTATCACCCACCCAAGCTAGAAATCTCGAAAAAGTTATTGATAGGAAGATAATTGATAGAAGTGGATTAATTCTCGATATTTTTGCTTCACGGGCTCAAACGAAACAAGCAAAAACGCAAGTTGAACTTGCACAATTACAATATATGCTTCCAAGATTAACTCGCGCTTGGACCCATCTTTCAAAGCAGCATGGTGGAATTGGAACAAAAGGCCCTGGCGAGACTCAAATTGAAACTGATAGACGTTTGATTAGAACCAGAATTTCAAAATTGAAGGAAATTTTGCTGGCAATTGATAAACAAGATAAAACCAAAAGTATGAATAGAAGCGAGTTTCTTAAAGCTTCCCTTGTTGGATATACAAATGCTGGAAAATCAACTTTTTTAAATTTGCTAACTGAAGCAGATGTTTTAGCCGAGAACAAATTATTCGCTACTTTGGATTCAACTACCCGCGCATTTGAAATGGAAAAGGATAAGAAAATTTTGCTTAGCGATACCGTTGGGTTTATCCGAAAATTACCACACAATTTAATTGCATCTTTTAAGTCAACACTAAATGTTGTAAAAGATGCCGATTTAATTTTGCATGTAATTGATATTTCACATCCATTTTTTGAAGACCATATAAAAGTCGTCGATGAAACATTAGCAGAACTTGGATGCTCCGAAACTGCACAAATTAAACTTTTCAACAAAGTTGATGCTTTGGAGGATAAAAGCAAAATTAAATATGTTAGAAATAAATATGACAATGCCATTTTAATTTCTGCAGCTCGAGGCATTAATATTTCGGAAGTGAACAAAAAGCTAATTGAGTTTTACGAAAATAATCACAAACAAAAAAAAATAACTTTAAATGCAACTCAGTCAAAGATTATTTCCCAAATTCATTCAATGGCAAACGTGTTAAGCATTGAATACATTGATGATAAAGTAGAAATTACTTTTAAGGCTGACAAAGCAAATTATAGTAAACTTGAAAAAATTATTGGGGATGATTTCGGTTAGTTTAAACTTTAGTAGATAATTTAATATGAACTGCATCTGCAAATTCTTTAACCAAATTCCAATTAGTTTCCGTTTCAAAGAAATTTCCAGTTATTATTATGCTTGCACCATTTTCTACTTTTTCGCGAGCTGTTTTGCTGTCTCTAATTCCACCACCAACAATTACTGGAACTGAAAGTGCAGAAGAAACCATTTTAACCATTTCATTTGGAACTGTTTTCTCTGCCCCAGATCCACTTTCTAGATAAACATATCTCATTCCAAGATATTCCGCGGCAAGCGCAGTTGCAGTAGCAATTTCTGGCTTATTTCTTGGGATTGGTGAACTACCGCTCATATATTCGGCAGTTGTTTTCTTGCCAGATTCAATTAGCATATATCCTGTTGAAATTGATTCAAGTCCACTTTTTTTGATTAATGGTGCTGCAATAACATGTGTTCCAATAAGATGCTCGGCATTTCTACCACTAACCAATGAAATAAAAAGAATTGCATCTGCTTTAGAAGAAACTTGGCTAACGCTTCCAGGAAATAATATTGTTGGAAGTTTACTTACAGAGGATATTGTTTCAAGAACTTCATCCAAAACATTAGTCATCATTAAACTGCCACCAACTAAAAATCCATCAACACCAGACTGCTCACAATGGCGAACAAAACTAATTAATTTTTCACCATTAATTTCATCTGGATCAATAAGGATTAAATAAGCCGCTCCTTTTTCTGAAATTGCAAAATTTATTTTTTCTTGAACTTTCATAGATTCTTGTTTTATTAAATTTAAACTTAATAATTTTTAACAAATAATGAGCAATAATATTTTTTAACCGTTATGCAATTATAAGAAATTATACCTTTACATAAAAATTTCTTAGTAGTGTATTATGCTCAAAATCACAAAACGCTAACTAATATTTTGTTCTGCTTTCATACTTAGCGAAATTCTTCCTTTTTTAATATCAATTCCAATTACTCTAACTTCCAAAATATCGCCAACATTAAGTAAATCAAGTGGATTTTGCACAAACTTATTTGCAATTTGCGAAATATGTAATAATCCATCTTGCTTAACGCCAATATCAACAAAAGCTCCAAAATCAACCACATTTCTAACTGTTCCAGTTAAAACCATTCCTTCTGCTAAATCTTCCATTTTAAGAACATCGCTTCTCAAAATTGGTTTTGGCATTCCATCCCGTGGGTCACGTCCAGGTTTTAATAAATTTTCAACAATATCTAATAAAGTTGGCTCACCAATTCCAATTTCATCAGCAATTTTTAAACTACCATTTTTATCTACATAGGATTTTATAGCAACACTCGATTTTTCAAGTTCACTTTTAGAAACGCCAACAATATTAAATAATTTTTCGGTAGCCTCATAACTTTCGGGATGTATAAAAGTGTTATCTAATGGATTTTCGCCGTTTGGAATTTTAAGAAATCCAGCAGATTGTTCAAATGATTTTGCACCAATTCCCACAACATTTAATATTTCTTTTCTATTATTAAATTTCCCATTTAATTCTCGCTGTTTCACAATATTTTCCGCAAGCCTTTTGTTTAATCCAGAAACGTAAGTTAATAACGGGGTTGAAGCAGTATTTACATCAACACCAACATAATTTACACAGCTATCAACAACATCATCCAAATTTTTGCGTAAGTTTTTCTGGTCAACGTCGTGTTGATAAAGTCCAACACCAATTGATTTTGCATCTATTTTAACTAGCTCTGCAAGTGGGTCAAGTACACGTCGGGCTATTGAAATATTTCCTCTTTGCGAAGCTTCCAAATCGGGAAATTCTTCTTTTGCAATTGGTGAGGCTGAGTAAACTGATGCACCTGCTTCGCTTACAATAAGATAATGACAACTCAATTTATTATCTTTAATAATTTTAGCAATTAATATTTCTGTTTCGCGGCTTGCAGTTCCGTTTCCAATGGCAATAATTTCAACTCCAAATTTTGAAATAAAGGCTAAAATTTTTCGTTCAGCTTCATCGGTACGTCTTTGAGGAGGATGGGGATAAATTGTATCGCCAGCAATATATTTTCCTGTTGCATCAATAATTGCAATTTTGGAACCAGAAACAAATCCAGGGTCAATTCCCAGAATAATTTTATTCATCATTGGCGGTTGCAAAAGTAATTGACGCAAGTTTGATGCAAAAATTCCAATTGCGTGACTATCAGCAATTTCGGTTAAATGATTTCTAACTTCTCTTTCAATTGATGGGAAAATTAAACGAGTAAATGAGTCGTCTACCGATTCGTTTAGCAATTCCATAAACGCACTATCAGAAAACTTAAAATATGTTTCTGTTATTTGTGTAAGTAATAATTCTTTTGTAAACCCAAGTGATACTTTAAGAAAGCCTTCATTTTCACCACGATTAAGAGCTAAAATTTGGTATGGTTTTATTTTAGAAATATCTATTTTGAAATCGTGATAAACATCGTAAACATCTTTTTTCTTCTCAGTTTCTTTTGGAGGTGTTTTAGATTTTAATCCTGCAACTGTTGAATGATCAATAAGTTCGTTACGAACAACTTCTCTAACGTTAGCATCTTCACTAATCATTTCGGCAATTATATCTTGCGCACCTTTAACAGCTTCCTCTGGAGTGTTTACACCTTTTTCGGTATTAATATATTTTTCAATTTCAGCGTCAAAGTCGCCTTCGTAATATGGATTATTAAGCATCAATAATGCCAATGGTTCTAATCCCTTTGCCTTTGCAATGGTTCCACGCGTTTTTCTTTTTGGTTTGTAAGGAAGGTATAAATCTTCTATTTCGCGTAATTTTATTGAATTAACAATCTTTTCACGTAGCTCGTCTGTTAACTTTCCTTGTTCTTCAATACTTTTTAGAATTGTATCTTTTCTATCCTCAAGTAGTTGGTAATAATTTAACTTATCTTCAATATCTCTTAATTGATCTTCGTCCAATCCGCCAGTTTTTTCTTTTCGGTAACGTGCAATAAATGGAACTGTGGCATCTTCGGCAAATAGGTCAGCAACGCATTTTACCTGTACTTCTTCCAAGTGCAATTCAGTAGCAATCTGTTTTTGAATATTCATATAATCTCAATATTTGAAAGGACAAATGTGGGAAGAATAAAGTAAATAATCCACTTGAAAAATTGAAAAAGAAAAAAATATCTAAAATTTTTTATTATTCATTTAAATTCATTCAAAAATTTTTATTATGTTTGAAATATGTTAAGTAAAATTGAAAATATTATTGGTGAAAAAATAATTTCAACAAACTCTGCTAGTGGTGGGAGTATTGCTGATTCACAAATTCTTGAAACGGATTCTGGCGAAATTTATTTTCTTAAATCTTACGGAAGTAACAAAACAATTTTGCAAAATGAAGCCAATGGATTAAACGAACTGTCAAAATCAAAAGCGATAAGAACTCCACAAGTTATAGCAGTTACAGATGAATTTCTCCTACTTGAATTTATCTCAAATGGAAAGAAAAACCATAATTTTTTTGAATTATTTGGTCAACAATTTGCAAAACTTCACGAAACTACCTCCAGCAAATTTGGTTTTTTTGAGGACAACTTTATAGGCTCAAATCCCCAAATAAATTTACCCCAGACAAAAAAATGGATTGATTTCTTTTGGACAAATCGTTTGTACTATCAATTTAAACTTGCCGAAAAAAATGGATTTGCAAATTCTGAATTTAGAAGTTTGTTTAGCAAATTGGAGAAATTGCTTCCATCAATTTTATCCGGCACCGAAGAAAAGCCAACGCTTTTGCACGGCGATTTGTGGAGTGGCAATTTTATGGTTGACTTAAAAGGGAATCCAGTTCTTATTGACCCTGCTGTTTATTTTGGACATAGAGAAGCCGATATTGCCATGACTAAAATGTTTGGGGGCTTTACTCCCATATTTTATTCAACATACAATGAGGTTTACCCTTTGCCCCAAGATTGGGAATATAGAATAGATTTGTACAAATTATATCACGTACTAAATCACCTAAATTTATTTGGAAGCAGTTATTATTTAAAAGCTGTTTCAATTTTAGAAAAATATACATCATGAATTTTCTAGATATTTTTCAGAGGAGCAAAGTCTTTCTAAATTTATTTATTGCTTGTTTTATTGTCCCCCTTTTTGTTTTGACCCAAAATTTATTTGCTCAAGAAAACTTAAATTGCAATGACAGTTCAAAAGTAAGCCCAACAAAACTTGTAATAATTGGTGGAACAACAACAGCATTTTTCACCTATGGTTATGTTATTCAGAACAATATTTGGTGGAAAAATGATAAAAGTGAATTCCATTTTAATAATAATCAAGATTATAAATGTGCTCTAAATGCTGATAAATTGGGGCATTTTTATTTTGCCCAACTTGCAACAAATATTTATGCTAATTTATTTCAATGGTCTGGAATTAATAAACAAAATTCACTTTTTTATGGTGGTTTAGTTGCTTTCACTTTCCAGACTTTCACAGAAATAAGAGATGGATTTTCAAAAGGTTATGGATTTAGCTGGGGTGATTTTTCGGCTAATTTGTTAGGTGCAACTTATCCAAGTATGCAAAATTATTACCCAACTTTAAAATCATTTAATTTCAAAATTAGTTTTTATCCATCTGAAAAATATAAAAATGGTACTCATTCACATATTCTTGATGATTACGAAAGCACGTATCATTGGCTTTCAATTGATATAAATTCCTTTTTGCCAAATTATGTAAAAGAGATTTTCCCAGATTTTATAAATGTTGCAATCGGTCATAGTGTAAACAATTTAAATAGCTTTGGTGGTGGAAATCACGAGTTGTACTTAAGTCTCGATTGGGATTTTGAAGCACTTCCTGGCGAAGGAAATTTTTGGAAATCAATAAAACGTTTTTTGAATTACTACCACTTTCCAGCACCGGCAATTAAAGTTTATCCAAATGTTATTTGGTATGGATTAAAGTTTTGAAAAATAATGTCTCAAATATGCTAAAATACTGCTAATTACTTTTCATTTTTTGTACAATTTCGTAAACCAATCTGGCTGTAATTCCCCAAATAATTTCACCTTCATATTTATAGACCAAAACTTCGCGAATATCTTTAAAATATGTGTCATTTCCATGGTTATTTTGAAAAATTAGCTCTTCTTCTTCGCCTTTTGAATTAAACGATTTATGAGTAATTGAAGAATGAATATTAAAACGTTCTGGTTCATTGTTTTCAAAATACGAAAGTGGAACAAAAAACACTTTTTCTACTTCTGATTTATCAAGATTCAAAATATTAAGATTTTCAATTTCTACTTTGGCAACAATTGGCTCAACCAAAACTCCCCGTGGTCCAAAAAGAATATCTAATTTGCCAATTACATTTATTTTGTCTTCAGAAAGTCCAATTTCTTCATAAGTTTCACGAAGTGCTGTATGCAAAGCGTCATCATCAGAATCTTCAATTCTCCCCCCAGGGAAACATATTTCACCACCTTGTCTAATGTTAGCAGAACGTTTTTCAAATAAAAGATGGTATTTACCCTCAAGAAACACAATAGGAATTAAAACAGCGGAGTTAAAAAACTCATCTTTTCCTAATATTCCCACAACTTTCGGCAAATTCAATTTTAATGCTTCTAATTTATTCAAGTGTTCATCCAAATTCTATAATTCCAGACTTTTCCAAAGGGATGCTTTCAGCATCAACGCTGTCAACTTAAAAGAATATTTTTATTGTATGTCATCCCCAATTCCATATTTCCAATATTCCATTCTTCTTCTAAGTTTTCTGCTTTTTCTTTTTTGCTGCTGGAAACAAAATGTTATTTAATATTAATCTATAACCAGGGGAATTTTTATGCAATTCTAAATCTGTTGGAGGATCGCCAACCGCATGTTGATAATCCTCTGGGTCATGCCCAGCATAAAAAGTAAAAGTACCCCTTCCAAGTTTTCCGTGGATGTATTTTACTTGATTTGTTCCAGCACGTTCGCTAAGAATATAAACTGATTTTTTAATTAACTCTTTACGGAACATTGTTGTTTGCCCCATAAATCCACGAATAACATTAACATGATTTTGTGTAAGCATTGTTGGAACTGGGTCGTATTTAGCAGAATATTCAAATAATGTAAAATAATCGTTATTCTGATTTCCTATTTCTAATGGCTGAATATCAATATTGCTATATTCATAAACCATTGGATTTAACTCTATTTTGAAATCAGTAAAAGCGAGTGTTTGGCCAAAATCCAATTTACTTTGAACGTCCGAATCAATCGCATCGCCATCGTACATTTTATCAACAAAATCGACATTCATTCCAGCGAGAGCAATATCATAACTATCGGTTGCCGAACACATGGCAAACAAAAAGCCACCATCAGCAACAAAACTATTTATAGTTTTCACTATATATTTTTCCATTACGGAAACCTTGTTAAAGCCAAGTTTTTGAGCTTCGTTTTCATATAGAGCTTGCTGCTGAATGTACCACTGCGCTCCACGGAAACTTCCAAAAAATTTCCCATACTGTCCAGTAAAATCCTCGTGATGAAGATGAAGCCAATCGTACTTTGATAAATCACCTTTGCTTATTTCTTCAATCCAAATTTTATCATATTTTACTTCGGCATAATCAAGAGCAAGGGTAACTGCATCATCCCAAGGTAAAAATCCATCTGGGACAAAAACTGCTATTTGGGGTGCTTTCTCAAGTCTAACTACTTCCATATTTTGGTCTTCACTTTGTACAAACGAATAAATATCAACCGCTTCTGAATTTGTGAGAGTTTCAAAACTAACTCCTCGAAGCCTACATTTAAGAGCCAGTTCATCTGTGTAATTAAGCATAAAAGAGCCACCACGATAGTTTAGAAGCCAATCGGCAGTAGCACCAAGCTCTATTTCATTAAAAGTGATTCCATACGCTTTTAAGTGATTCGTTTGATTTAAGTCCATATAAATCAATAATTTAGATTGAGCAACAATTGAAGTTGAAACTAAAATTATGAAAAAGTATATTTTAAGTAATCTCATTTATTCTTCTTTTTATTAAAAATTTGTTTGGAAGTACTATCCAATTTCCTTTACTCTAAAATACTGACTTTTAATTAATGATATTAGTTTTTTGTATATATTTAGTTCTGAAATTTGATAAGAAAATTATTGCACGTAAGTTACAAATGACATTATTATAATTTTCAACTTATAAAAAATCTACTATTATTAGAATAAATGGATTAAAATGAAAGAAATTGTTACAGAAGACAAAAAGTTTACAAGTCTAAATTTTACTGAAATTGGTTTTCCAAAAGGGGAATATAACAATTGCGGGTTTGTTACTTGCGACTTTTCGGACTCAGATTTATCGAACGTAGCTTTTATTGAATGTGTATTTGAAAATTGTAATTTTAGTAATGCAAAAATTAAAAACACGGCTTTGAAAGACGTAAAATTCAAAAACTGCAAATTGTTAGGATTAAATTTTTGTGATTGTGACCCATTTTTGTTGTCGCTAAATTTTGATAATTGTTTTTTAAGCCTATCGTCTTTTTTTAAGTTAACATTAAAAAATACTGAATTTAAAGATTGTCAGTTAAACCTGGATAATGCAATAGGATTAAAATAAACAATTTTAGAAAAAGAACAATCAATATAGAAGCGAACTTGCCCCGACTTACTTGGTCT
>PCUD01000103.1:0-16215 GCA_002786785.1 Ignavibacteriales bacterium CG18_big_fil_WC_8_21_14_2_50_31_20
CTAAATTGATGTCTTGGCCTTTTGTCGTTGATTCTTAATTTTCTAATGACCGATTTGGGTTTATCTATTTATTTATCTCACTCTAATAAATGCTTCTTAAATATCAAAAAAATATACAAATAGAGACAGTTTTGATTTTTTTTGCAACAATATGATAATTCAAATATTCAAATCTATCTTAACACAATAAAATTTTCTAAATTCTTCTTTTCGTTTTCGCTTCTAATTTTCTGCATAATTAGCTCATTTCTTGCTCGTTTTTCAGTAAGCCAACTTTTAGCTTCAAATCTTAAAATAAAGCAATAAAGATAAAACGGAAATAAAATGAGCATAAAATATTGAGAAACAAAGACTAATATTAACACACTTGGCAAAAGGACGAGTATTATGAACGAAATTATCCAGCCTTTTTTATTTTCCAAAACCAAAACATAAATTATAAAAGGTGTAAATAATATTTCGGCACCGATTAAAATTACTAAAAACAACATAGGAAAGAAATAAAGCCCTGCATATAAAGTTAAAGAACCTACTTGATAATTTAGTATAAAATAGAGTTTTTCAAGTTTTGATGTACTTTCGAAATAATGTTTTGGTTGCAATAAATCCCCCTTTATAGATTTAATAATTCAATAGTTTCTTCGCAAAAAAATGGTTCTCCAAATTCCTTTCTAATCTGAAAGCCAAAATGCTGGGCGCGGGCTTCCAAATATTTAATAAACTTTGGGTCGCTTATAAAAGTCAACTCGCCTTTTTCGTTTGGATTAAAAAATTGTGATTTATATGCTCTAACGGATTTCATTTTTGTATCAAAATGCTCAGAAATATCAACTACAAATGAGGGCGTAAACTCGTAAGTCTGCATATAATAATACAATTTTTCTGGACGATGAATTTGCTGGTTTTCGCCATTAATTTCTGTAGCAATTTTGAGCAAACCCGAAAAGAAGACAGCTTCTTTCACAATTTTACTTGCTCCAATATGATCTGGATGCCTATCGTTAAAATAAGGTGCAAAAACGAGACGCGGTTTATATTTCCGCAACAATTTTATAACCTTTGTCTTAATCTCAGCCTCAACCTTAACTTCACCATCTGGCACAAATAAATTTTCTCTTAAGGAAATATTTAAATTTTTTGATGCTTCGGCAGTTTCTTCTTTTCTGCTTTCAATTGTTCCGTTGCTACTTAGTTCCGCTTGTGTAAAATCAATAATTCCAACAGATTTTCCCTCAGAAACGAGTTTTGCAATTGTTCCACCCATTCCAAGTTCTGCATCATCGGGATGAGCGGCAAATATTAGTATATCTAATTTCATTTTTTATCCCTTTTATTTAAATTTCAGTTTATAACCGGATTATTAATTTTATTTATCGAATACGAAGAAACATACTTATAAATTTTAGTCGTTTCAAGTTGTTTATGTCACAACAATTCTTGATTGTAACTAGTAGAAATTACATCGCCAATAAAGTTTGTTGCCAATCTAATCCAAAATATATTTGTAAAGCTTTTATAAAAAATTAACTTTTGCAGAAGATAAACAGCTTAACTAAATTAGAGTAATTGTAGTAGCAGCAACAATTACAGCAGTTTCCGCACGCAATCGATTATTTGTTAATGCTAAAATTCTATTATTTTTAATTAAATCCATTTCATTTTGAGATAAACCGCCTTCTGGACCAAAAATAAAGCAATAACTAATATTAGATGGTTTAGCTTTAATTTCTTTCAAATAGCTTATTAAGCTGCATTCCCCTTTTTGATCTAAAATTAATTTTTCGCCATTAAGCAAGTTAACTTTTACTAATGAGCTCAAATATTCAAATTTAGGCAGATAAGTTCTTAAGGATTGTTTCATGGCAGCCAATGCAATTTTATTCCATCGCTCTAATTTTTCTCCTTTTGGAATAGTTCTTTCAGAATTAAATATGACGAAGTTAGTTATACCTAATTCAACTAATTTTTCAATTTCAAACTCAAATCTATCAACACTTTTCAAACGTGGGAAACAAAAATAAATATTACTAAAAGTGTTAGTATAACTTTTCCTTTTTTTAATATTAGCAAGAATAGAATTATTGTTTATTGTTGAAATTATTGTTTCAAAATAATTTCCGTTACCATCGGTAATATGCAAAACATCACCTACTGAATGCCGCATGACTTTGCAAGCGTGTTTAAATTCATCACCATTTAATTCAATCTTATTACTATTAATTTTGGTGGTGTAATAAAGTTCAATATCAGAAAGATATTCCTGTTGCAAATAAAACCTCTCCTTTCCCAAATTCATTAAGTGCATATTCTATTCTAAAAGAACTATAGGGCAATAATAGAAATGTTAATCCAAAACCATATCCAGTATTAAAATTATTTATTCTAATTCTATCTGTGTTATTAAATATTGTGCCAGCATCAGCAAATAATCCAGCAATTATTGAAATTCGTGCACGGGTTAAACTATTTGGAAGAATTGGCAATTCAATTGCAAAGTTCCATTCACTTAATATTGGATAACTCAATTCCAAATTTGCTAATATACGATTATTCCCTTCTCTTAATTCGTATCTATTTCCTCGCACATAATAATCATATCCCAACATTGAGTAATCATAAATAGGAACAAATTTTCCAAACGTATGTCGCGCTGTGAAACGTCCTTTAACTATAAAAGAATTATAAATTTCTCGATACTTTCGCATATCTAAATTAATAGCATTAAAGTTATTTGAGTTTAATAATCCATTATACGAATAACTGAGTTCGAAAACCTCACCATTACTTGCATATTGCTTTAGATTTCTTGAGTCATATAAATACGAAATACCAGTAGATATTTTTTCGTCAATGGAGGAGCCACTTGACATAAATGAATTCAATTTGTTTGAGGGTACTTTAATTTTGGAATAACTGAAAATAAGAAACAGATTCGTTTTCTCACCAAATCGTTTACCCCACATTGTATTTAGCGACATTGAGTTAAAATCAAAAGTTTCACCATAAATGCTTTCAAGGATTTCGCTTTTATTAACTGACTTTCCATAAGCAAAAGAGAAAAACATATTGAGGTCAAATGCAGAAATTATTAATGGATTTTCGTATTCTAAACTAAAAAAGGGATCGTAACCCAGTGAAATTGTGGCTCTAATTGTTTCATTTCGTCCCCTTATATTTTTAAATTTTAGACTTACACCATATGAAGTTTGCTCTAAAGATTTCTCTCTTACATTAACAAATGGTACTGGAAAAATATACCAACTTTCCTCGATTAAAATAGAAACAATATTTTTCTCTTTATATTTTTCTATTGTAATATTAACTTTTGTAAAAATTCCCAGACTAAAAATACGTTCACGATTAAAGTGTAGCATTTTATTATTTACAGTATCACCTATTGTAAAACTAAGCTCGCGTAAAATTATAAAATTCTCTGTTTTTTCATTTCCTATTATTTGGATGGAATCAACTTGGAAATAATTTGATTCAGAATTGGCTACTATTCGGTTTTCTTGTGCATAAATAATTGAAACAAAAACTAAACACAAAAAAAGAACAATTTTCACTTTATTTGCTTTTGAACAAAAAATAAATATGCCTCCACAATTTACAAATAATAGCTATGTTCAATTTTTATACATTTATCTTGAATAACTTTTATCCCAGCATCAATACATGGTTGAACAGCTTTATCGTTTTCAATTCCCAATTGTAACCATAAAACTTTTGGCTTAACGGATAACACACTTGGAATAATCTGAGGAATATCTTCCGATTTTCTGAAAACATTAACTATATCAATTTCAAAAGGTATATCCTCTAATTTTGAAAATACTTCCATCCCTTCAATTATTGGTTTACCTGGATTAACGCCAACTACTTTATAGCCAGCATAATCCAGATATTCCGCAATCATTCTACTTGTTCTATTTGGGTTGCTCGAAATACCAAGCACCGCAATGGTTTTTGAATTCTTTAATATATTAGATATTTCCATTTTACCACTAAATTTATTCTTAATTATTTTTCATATTCGCTAACTGGCAAACAACTGCATACTAAATTTCTATCACCGTAAGCATCATCAACTCTTCCAACAGCAGGCCAATATTTGTTATCTTTACTATACTCAAAAGGAAATGCTGCAACCTCTCGCGAATATTTATGATTCCACTCACTATTGATAACCTCTAAAGCTGTATGAGGTGAATTTTTTAATGGATTATCTTGTTTATCCAACTCTCCACTTTCAATTTTGTCAATCTCATTTTTAATTGAAATCATTGCATCACAAAATCTATCTAATTCGTATTTGGACTCACTTTCTGTTGGTTCTATCATTAATGTTCCGTGAACAGGAAAAGATACAGTTGGAGCGTGATAACCATAATCCATCAATCTTTTTGCAATATCTATAACTTCAATACCTGCAGAGTTTTTAAATTGATGCATATCAAAAATCATTTCATGTCCAACATTTCCATTTACACCAGTATAGACAACTGGATAATATTTTGATAATTTTGCTTTAATATAATTCGCATTAATTATAGCTGCAGCAGTTGCATTTTTAAGACCTTCACTTCCCATCATTCTAATATAAGCATAAGAAATTGGAATCACAGAAGCACTTCCCCATGGAGATGCAGAAACTGCCGAAATTGATTTTGATTTATTAATATCCACAACCGAGTGTCCTGGTAAAAATTCCACCAAATGCTTAGCTACAACAATAGGTCCAACGCCAGGACCACCACCGCCATGAGGAATTGCAAAAGTTTTATGTAAATTTAAGTGACAAACATCAGCACCAATTATTGCTGGATTTGTATAACCAACTTGGGCATTCATATTTGCCCCATCCATATAAACTTGTCCACCATTTTCGTGTATAATTTTACACATTTCAACTACTTGATGCTCAAAAACTCCATGTGTGGAAGGATATGTTAGCATTAATGCAGACAAATTGTCCTTGTTTAATTCAGCCTTGGTTTTTAAATCTTCCAACGAAACATTTCCATAGTTATCACAAGCTACTATTACTACTTTGTTTCCAGCCATAACTGAACTAGCAGGATTTGTTCCATGTGCAGAAGAAGGAATTAAAACAATATTTCTAAAATCTTCACCTCTACTTTTATGATATTCTCTGATAACCATAAGTCCTGCATACTCACCTTGAGCACCAGAATTTGGTTGAATAGAAGCTCCAACAAAGCCAGTTATTTCGCAAAGCTGTTTTTCAAATTTATTAAACAGTTCCATATAACCTGCGGCTTGGTCAAGCGGTGCAAATGGGTGAAGTTGATTAAACTCACTCCATGAAACAGGATATAACTCTGCAGCAGCATTTAATTTCATTGTGCATGAACCTAATGGAATCATCGATGTAGTTAAAGATAAATCCTTATTTTCTAATTTCTTAGCGTATCGCATTAATTCAGTTTCAGAATGATAGAAATTGAAAACTTTGTGTTGCAAGTATTCCGATTCTCTTTTAAATGACGCTGAAAAAGTAAGATTTAATTCATTTATTAAATTCACAACTTCCTTTGTTACAAGCTCTTCACCTAATGCTGTTTTAAAAATATTTGCAATTTGAATAATATCTTTAGTTATTGTCGCTTCAGATATTGATATTCCAATTGTAAAGTCATCTATGTATCTAAAGTTCATTTCCTTTTCAATTGCTAATACATTTATTGCTTTTACAATTTTTGAATCGTTAAACTTGAACTTCAAAGTATCAAAATAATTTTGATTAATTTGTTCAGCTCCAGAATTAGAAAGCAATTCAGCTAATAATGCAGTCAAATTATTTATTCTAACAGCAATATTCTTAATTCCAATTGGACCATGGTAAACGGCATACATGCCTGCCATTATTGCAAGAAGGACTTGGGATGTACAAATATTGCTTGTTGCTTTTTCTCTCTTTATATGTTGTTCCCTTGTCTGCAAAGCCATCCGGAGTGCATGATTACCTTTGCTATCCACAGATACTCCTATTATTCTTCCAGGCATTTGTCGCTTAAATTCTTCTTTAGTAGCAAAGAATGCGGCATGTGGGCCACCAAAACCAATAGGCACACCAAACCTTTGAGTAGTGCCAATTGCACAATCAGCTCCAAATTCACCCGGGGCTTTTAATAAAGCCAAACTCAGTAAATCAGTGGCAACAACTTTAAATATATTTTTATTTTCTGCTTCAGCAAAAAGTTCTATGTAATTATTAATTTCTCCATCTACATTTGGATATTGAACTATTAATCCAAAAACATCATCAGATAGCACAAAATCTTTAAGAGGAACTATTCTTAGTTCAATTCCAACAGGATTTGATCTTGTTTTTAGTACATCAATAGTTTGTGGAAAAAGATCATTAGCCACAAGAAAAACATTTGAATTTTTTCTCTCTCTTTTTCTGGAATTAAATAGCATGAACATTGATTCAGCAGCCGATGTAGCTTCATCAAGAAGAGAGGCATTTGTAAGCGGTAAAGCTGTTAAATCGGAAATCATTGTTTGAAAATTTAATAATGCTTCCAATCTACCTTGTGATATTTCAGCTTGGTAAGGAGTATATTGTGTGTACCAACCTGGATTCTCAAAAATATTTCTTTGAATAACTGCTGGAGTTATAGTTGGATAATAACCAAGTCCAATAAAATTTTTAAAAACTTTATTTTTAGAAGCAATTTCTTTTAATTCTAAAAGTAATTCACTTTCGCTAATTCCTTCTCCAAGATTTAGCTCATTCTTTAATAGAATACTTTCGTGGATAATCTTAGTTAATAATTCCTCTTTAGTATTAAATCCTATTTCTTTTAGCATTGAAGCTAAATCATCTGCATTTGGTCCAATGTGCCTATTGACAAATTTGTCAGTAATCTCAAAATTCATTTAAAAATTCCTTTATAAGAATAATTTTACATTTAATTAGTAAATATAAATAAAGAATCAATTTCTTTTTATAAATAGATTGAAAATTGGAAGATTTATTTTATTAGTTTTAATAGTGCGGATTTAGCAGCCTTTTGTTCTGCTGATTTTTTGTTCTTTCCTACCCCTTCACCAAATAATTTACTGTCAATAAGAACTTTTACTAAAAATTCCTTTTTATGATCTGGGCCAAACGTATTTGTCAAAACATAATTTGGGGGTGATAGTTTTTCTGAATGAGTATATTCGAGCAACTGTCCTTTATAGTTATTATCTATTTGATATTTCCCTGATTCTAAATTTGGAGAAGCAATCCAGGTTAAAATAAACTTTTTTACTTCATCAATACCCAAATCTAAATAAATTGCTCCTATCAAAGCCTCAAGACAATCAGATAAAATAGTTTTTATGCCTTCTTCACTATTTTTAATAAATCGTTCATCAAATAAAATAAAATTATTTAAGCCCAATTTCAGTGCTGAATCATACAAAGCATTTTTATCAACTATGTGTGAACGAGATTTGGTAAGAAAACCTTCGTTTTCATCCTCAAATTTGGAGAACAAAGTTTCAGCAACGATTAACCCAAGCACAGCATCACCCAAAAATTCTAAACGTTCGTTGGATTTGTTAAGCTCAGTTGGTTTATCTAAATAAGAACGATGTGTTAATGCTTTAGCATATAGCATTTTGTTATTGAACTGAATATTTATTTTTTTTGAAAGTTCATTTAATTTTTCATGTTCAAAAGCAGAAATTATTGTATCTTCAGATTTTCTTGCAAGTAGTCTAAATATCTTATTTAAAATATTCATTTTTTCATAATTAAGTAATAATAAATAATTTTAATGATAATTAAAGTTTATAAACCTATATTATTTCCAGAATTAAATATTTGAATTAACCTCTTTAATGCAAAAACTTAAAAAATAAGATATATGAATTAATTAACATTATTCAGAATATTTTTTAAAGAGTAATGTTGAATTATGTCCTCCAAATCCAAAAGTATTTGTTATTGCATAATCAACATTTTTATTTATAGCAACTTTAGGTGTATAATTTAAGTCACATTCAGGATCTGGTTCATCTAAATTTATTGTTGGAGGAATAACTGAATTTTTAATTGCTAAAATACAAACTATAGCTTCCAAAGCGCCTGCAGCACCGAGAAGATGACCAGTCATAGATTTTGTTGAACTAATTGAAATCTTATAAGCGTGTTCACCGAATAACTTTTTAATTGCTTTCGTTTCATTTAAATCATTAAGTAAAGTTGAAGTGCCATGAGCATTTATATAATCTACATCTTCTGGCTTTATACCACCTTCACGTAAAGCCTCTCGCATTGAACGATAAGCACCTTCACCTTCGGGAGCAGGAGCAGTAACATGATACGCATCTCCAGTTAAACCAATGCCAATTATTTCAGCATAAATTTTTGCGCCACGTTTTTTTGCATGTTCAAGCTCTTCTAGAACAATTGTAGCAGCACCTTCACCCATTACAAAACCATTTCGGTCTTTATCAAAAGGTCGAGAAGCTTCCGTAGGTCTGTCATTCCATGTAGAAAGTGCTCGTGCAGAATTAAACCCACCGACTGCCATTGGGGTAATTGAAGCTTCAGCACCACCAGAAAGCATAGCATCAGCAGAACCGCGTTGAATCATTATAAAAGCATCAGCAATTGCGTGAGTGGAAGTTGCACAAGCAGATGTAGTTGCATAATTAGGACCTTTTAATCCAAAATGAATTGATATTTGCCCAGCAGCAATGTCAGAAATCATCATTGGAATAAAAAATGGAGAAATTCTTTTAGGTCCACCATTAATATAATTAGTTGTTTGTGTCTCAAAAGTTTCCATCCCTCCAATTCCACTGCCATAAATAACGCCAAATCTTTCTTTATCAACTGTGTCTAAATTAAAATTAGCATCGCTCATAGCCATTATAGAAGCAGCAACTGCAAATTGAGTATAAAGATCCATTCTTTTGACTTCTTTTTTATCAAGATATTTTTCAATATTGAAGTCTTTTACTTCACAAGCAAATTTTGTTGCAAATGGCTCAGTATTAAATTTTGTTATTAAAGCAGCACCATTTTTCCCATGGCACAACCCATCCCATAATTCTTTTACATTATTTCCGATTGGGGTTATAGCGCCAATTCCAGTTACTACAACTCTTCTCAAACTCATTTTAAATCTCCTTTAGAAGTAAAAAAGTAGCCCGTTATTCAGGCTACTAATAAAATATTAACCCTTTAATTCAGTTAGATATTTAACTGCATCACCAACTGTACCAATTTTCTCGGCATCTTCGTCAGGGATTGATACATCAAATTCAGATTCAAAACCCATAACTAATTCAACTATGTCTAATGAATCTGCACCTAAATCATTTGTAAATGATGCATCATTTGCAATTTGAGATTCCTCGACACCTAATTTGTCCATAATTATTTCTTTTACTTTTGCTTCGATATCCATTTTAACTCCTTTATGTTTATTGGATTTATTTATAAAAACTACATTACCATTCCACCATCAACGGCTAATACCTGTCCTGTCATGTAATCTGCATCAGAACTACATAAAAAAGCAACAACTCGAGCAATATCCTCTGGCTGTCCCATTCTTTTTAAAGGTACATTTGTTAGTAATGCTTCTTTTTGATTTTCATTTAATTTTGCTGTCATATTTGTTTCGATGAAACCTGGAGCAATTGCATTTACATTTATATTACGTGAAGATAATTCTCTAGCCATAGTTTTAGTAAAACCAATTACTCCTGCTTTTGATGCAGAATAATTAGCTTGTCCCGCATTTCCAATTAAACCAACCACAGATGCGATATTAACAATTTTACCAAAACGTTGCTTCATCATTGGTTTAATAGCTGCTTTAGTATAATTAAACACGCTTTTTAAATTTATATTTATTACTAAATCGAAATCAGCTTCAGACATTCTCATTAAAAGATTATCTCTTGTAATTCCAGCATTATTTATTAATATATCAACACCACCCATTTTTTCAATTGCAGCTTCAATAGTTGCTTCAGCATCTGCAAAATTAGATGCATCGGCTTTAAATCCGTATACTTTAGTTCCGTTACCAATTTCTTCTTCAATTTTTTTTGCATGAGCATCAAAATCATCACCTTCAACAATAACATCAGAAAACATAACACTGGAACAATTTCTTTTTGCCAATTCAATTAGAATAGCTTTACCAATTCCTCTAGAACCTCCTGTAACAATAGCTCTAAGTTTTTTTTCTTCCATTATATATAACCTTATCTTTTTCTAAGTTATTTTATTTTTAACAAAATAATATACGACAAAGTGTATATTATTTCCACTTGCTTAATTATAAATCTTTTTAAACTTAATCAGTCAAATCTGATAAATTATCTATTCCAAATACTTCAACATTTTTATTAATTCTTTTAATTAGTCCTTGTAAAACTTTTCCGGGTCCAATTTCATAAAATTTTGTAGCACCATCAGTTATCATGTTTTCAATAGTTTCTTCCCATCTCACAGGTGAAGAAAGTTGTTCGAATAATAATTTAGATATTTCACTTTTTTCACTAACTGGTTTTGCCGTAACATTTGTATATACAGGAATTGCAGCATTATTAACATTTGTCTTATTAATTGTCTCTAATAGCTTCTCTTTAGCTGAAGCCATAAGTGGCGAATGAAATGCACCGCTGACAACTAATTCTTTAACCAGCTTTGCACCATTTTCTTTTGCTAATTGCATTGCATCTTGAACACCTTTTATAGAACCAGAAATAACTACTTGCCCAGGCGAATTGAAATTTGCACTTTGTACTACGTCAATTTTTGATATTTCAGAGCAAATATTGTCAACTATTTCTGGACTCAAACCAATAATAGCCGCCATTGTGCCAGGTTGTTCAATACCAGCTTGGAGCATAGCTTTTCCGCGAGTTCTTACTAATTTTAAACCATCAATAAAATTAATTGCGCCAGCAGCAACAAGTGCGGAATATTCTCCAAGAGAATGCCCAGCAACCATATCTGGTTTAATATTTTTAATTTTATTAAGCGCAGCTAAACTATGCAAAAATATTGCTGGTTGAGTAATATCAGTTTCTTTTAATGATTCAATTGGTCCATCAAACATTATATCTGTTAATGAAAACCCAAGAATAGAATTTGCTTTATCCATAAGTTCTTTGGAGGAATCGTATAAATCCTTTCCCATTCCAACATATTGAGAACCTTGTCCAGGAAAAACAAAAGCTATCTTATTCATTAATCAATACTCCAAACCAAATGTATTGCTCCCCAAGTATAACCACCACCAAATGCAGAAAGAATTAAGTTATCACCTTTTTTAAATTTTCCATCGCGATAATATTCGGTTAGGCATAAAGGAATTGTAGCGGCAGTTGTATTGCCATATTTTTCAATATTTATCGTAACCTTTTCAGGTTCAATCCCCATTCTTTTAGCAGTTGCATCAATAATTCTTAAATTTGCTTGATGGGGAACTAGGTATGCAATATCTTCACCTTTTAAACCACTCTTTTCCATAATCTCAGCTGATACATCAGCCATTCCTTTAACAGCAACCTTGTAAACAGTTTTACCATCTTGATAGACAAAATGTTCTTTGTTATTAATGGTTTCGTGCGAAGAAGGGTGAAGACTACCACCAGCTTTCATAAACAATGCATCTCTACCAGATCCGTCCATTCTTAAAATGGAATCTTGCACACCAAGTGAAAAATCCTCCGAAGGTTCAAGTAATACAGCAGATGCACCGTCTCCAAAAAGAATACATGTATTTCTATCTGTGTAATCCACAATTGAACTCATTTTATCTGCACCAACAACTACTACTTTTTTGTACTGGCCAGTTTCAACTAAACTTGCACCAGCTTGTAAAGCGAACAAAAATCCAGAGCATGCTGCCGATAAATCATATCCCCAAGCATTTTTGGCTCCAATATTATCTTGTACTAATGCAGCAGTTGATGGAAAAAACATATCTGGAGTAACAGTTGCAACAATTATAACATCAATATTTAAAGGATTTGTATTTGTGTTTGCTAACAAATCTTCAACAGCTTTTGTAGCTAATACACTAGTTCCACCTTCTTCAAGAATTCTTCTTTCTTTAATCCCAGTTCTGGTTCTAATCCATTCGTCGTTAGTATCAACCATTCTTTCTAACTGTTTATTATCTAATACTTTTTCTGGAACGTACATTCCAACACCAGTAATTACGGCGGATCGAAATTTATTTTTGTTTAGCATATTGAGAAAGTTCTTCCTTAATTTTTGTGATTAAATTTTTATTGTGCATTTCTCTTGCTGATAAAACCATATTTTTTATTGCAAGAGTTGAACTTGAACCATGTCCAATAATACTAATTCCATTTACACCTAAAAGTGGTAATCCTCCAACATTATCAGCATCTGCTTTACTTAAAGATTCTTTAAAACCTGCTTTTGTTGGTGGAAATTTGAAAGGAGCTACTTTCAATTTATTAGAAAAACTTTTATCAGCATAATTTTTTATTGCGGCTTTTAAAAAACTTGGCATACTTTCTGCAAATTTCAAAAGTATATTTCCAATAAAACCATCGCAGACTATTAAATCTGCTGTACCTTTAAAAATATCATTCCCTTCTACATTACCAATAAAATTCAAATCAGAATTTTTTAATAATTCAGATGTTTCAAGTATTAGTTTATATCCCTTGCTATCTTCTGAACCAACATTCAATAATCCAACTCGTGGTTTTTTAATTTCATATATTTCTCTTAAAAAGATTGAACTCAACATTGCAAATTCAAATATATGTTGAGGTTTAGAATCAACAAAAGCACCAACATCAGCTAAAAAAGTAAAACCATCTTTTGAATTTGGAAGTGGAGCAGTTAATGTTGGCCGAGAAACACCATCAATTCTACCCATCCCAAAAATTGAATTTATTACCATGGCACCTGTATTGCCTGCACTAACAAAAGCATGTGCTTTACCATCTTTCACTAATTTAGTACCAACTGCCATGGAAGAATTTGGTTTCGTTTTCATTGTTTCGGCAGGATGATCTTGCATATCAATCACTTGGTCTGCATTAACAATAAAATCAGAATTAAAAACTAATTTGTTGTTTTTAATTACTTTTTCTATCTCTTCTTTTTTACCTACGAGAAATAAATCAAAATCTTTGGCTTCGTGAAAAGCTTCTATTGCACCAACAACAGCATTTTGTGGAGCAAAATCTCCACCCATAGCATCTATTGCAATTACGCATCTAGAATTATTGTGGTTAGTCATTAATAACTTAAATTATGATTCTGGAACAAACATTGAGCGACCGGCATAGTATCCACAACTTGGGCATGCTCTGTGGTTCAATTTCATTTCTCCACAATTGGAACAAGCTGTTAATGTAGGAGCCGATGCTTTATAGTGGGTTCTTCTTTTGTCTCTTCTACTTTTTGATATCCTTCTCTTTGGATGCGCCATAACACTACCTTATATTAATTTAGTTTTCCTTTTAGTTTAAGTAACGGCTCCCACACGGAACTACCCGTATCAATAGCACAATTACAATCAGTTTCGTTTTTGTTAACACCACATACCAGGCAAATTCCTTTACAATCTTCTTTGCAAAGTACCTTCATTGGTATTGTTAACACAGCATTTTCAATAGCATCATTTGTTAAATCAATTTTATCGTCATCTGGTGATAAATAATAAATTCCATTATCATCCTCCTGTTCATCGCTTTTGCTATGAGTAATAAAATAAATGTTCTTAAAATTAGATTTGAATTCTGTTTCAAATTCAAAAAGACATCTATCGCATACTTGTTTTGCATTTACAATTAAATTGCAATTAATAACAATTTGTGTGGATGATTTATCCATTTCACAATTTAACAAAACTTTTCCAATAAAATTATCTTGAATACCAAGTTCTTCAACTTTGGTTTCAAAAGTAAATGGATGAATTCCATTCTTAAAATTATTGAATTTTATTAGCATCAACATTCTTATTAAAATTTAGCTACTAAATTTAATTAAAGAGATGTTTATAATCAAGAAATAGTTATTTTATAATGAGTTACATTGAAAATATAGACAAATTCTAAAAAAGGCAAAAATAATTTCAATTCATTTGAATATTTTCACTTCTTTTTGAGTCCAAGTCTTTCTAACCTTGATCGGAGATGTCTTTCTGTAATATTTAGAATTCTTGCTGCTGCACTTTGATTTCCCTTTGTTCTACTCAATGCTTCCTTTATGATTTCTGTTTCAAATGATTTCATTTTTTCTTCGTATTCATTATCTAAATTTTGTGGGTCCAAAATCATTTTTTCAAAAGATGCATCAACTTGAAGTGGTAAATCTTTAATTCCAATATTTTCATCTCTGCATAAAACTATTGCCCTTTCAATCATATTTTCCAGTTCACGAACGTTTCCAGGAAAGTTATATTTTACGATTTTATCCAAAGCTTCTGATGTAATTCCAGAAACATTCTTTTCATTAATCTCAGCATACTTTTTTATAAAATATTCCACAAGTAGTGGAATATCTACCCTTCGTTCTCTCAATTTGGGAATTTTAACAGAAACTACATTTAATCGATAATATAAATCTTCCCTAAATTCTTCATTTTTTATCATTTCTTCCAAATTGCGGTGAGTTGCTGCAATTATTCTTACGTTTACTTTAATAGGTGTACTGCTTCCTAAGCGTTGAATTTCACCAAATTGTATTCCTCGAAGTAACTTTACTTGTATGCTCAAAGGAATATCGCCAACTTCATCAATAAAAAGCGTTCCCCCATCGGCTTCTTCAAATCGCCCTTTGCGTTGATTTATTGCGCCTGTAAATGCACCTTTTTCATGCCCAAATAATTCACTTTCCATCAAATTTTCGGAAAGAGATGCAACATTAACAACAACAAATGGCTTATCTTTTCTATTACTTGCATAGTGAATTGCTTTAGCAATAACTTCCTTTCCTGTTCCACTATCACCACGCACCATAACTGTGGCCTTACTATTTGCAACTCTTCCAACAATATTAAGCACATCCTCCATTTCACCACTTTGTGAAATTATTGAATTAAACTTGAATTTTTCTTGTAACTGCTCTCTTAATATTTTATTTTCAGAAATAAGCACACGCTTTTCGCCAACTCTATTAATTAGATTTTCAAGTTCATCTAAATCAATTGGCTTTGTTAAATAGTCATAAGCTCCATTTTTCATAATTCCAATTGCATCTTCAACATTTCCAAAAGCAGTAATTACAACTACGTCTATATTAGGATTTATTTCTTTTGTATCTTTTAGAACTTCTAGTCCGTTTTTAATTGGCATTCTATAATCAGTTAAAACCAAATCAATAACATTGCTTTTAATTACATCAATTCCCTCTTGACCATTTGAAGCAGTGTATATTGTATGTCCGCGTCTAAGCAAAAAACTTTTGATAGACGCAATAATTGATTCTTCATCGTCAATTAATAAAATGGATAATTTCTGCATAATATATTTTTCCTAAATATTTATTGGTATTGAAATTGTGAAAGAAGTACCTTTTTCTAGGGAACTTTCAACCGTTACAATACCATCATGTTCATTAACTATTCTTTGAATTATACTTAAACCAACGCCTGTTCCTTTTGCTTTGGAAGTAAAATAAAGGTTAAATATTTTTTGTAAATTCTCTTTTGGAATTCCTTCACCATTATCACATAATTTTAGCTCAACATTTTTATCAATTTTTGCAATAATTAAGTCAATTTCTCCCGAATCTTTTATTGATTCAATAGAGTTTGTAATTAGATTAATTAAAACTTGCTTTATTTGGTTTTTATCCCAATTTACTATTCCATCCCAATTTTCCTCAAGAAAAAATTTAATTCCTTTTTCTTTTAAAAGTGGGACAAATTGTTCTTCAATTGCAGTAAGTAAGTCTTTGAGTTGGAATTTATTTTTCAATATTGGTTCTGGTTTTGAAAAACGCAAAAAATTCTCAATTGTTCTATTCATTCTTTGAACTTCTTTAGATACAATTTTTGCCAGTGAATGAAATTCATCTTTGTCATTAATCGGTTCAAAATCTTTATCCAATTGCTGAACAATGGTTGCAATAGAATTTAGAGGATTTCGAATCTCGTGTGCAACGCCAGAAGCTAGTTGCCCCATAGCGTTCATTTGTTCATTTCGTGAAATTTGTCTTTCTAATTTTTTAAGTTCTGT
>PCUD01000103.1:16241-23031 GCA_002786785.1 Ignavibacteriales bacterium CG18_big_fil_WC_8_21_14_2_50_31_20
TTCTTTGTTTTTGTTTTTAATTTCACATTCAATTTGCTGAATATTATTTTCATTAAAATTGATTGAACAATCTTTCCCAAATAATTCTTTTAACTCTTTACCCATTAATATTTGTTTTGATGATTCAAAAAGAAGCTCAGCAGATTTATTTATTTCAATAATACTATTTGAATTGTTAATTACAACTATTGCATCACTAACTGAACCAATTAATTTCTTGGAATAAGTCTCAATTTTATGATATTGTTTCTTTACTAAATCCAAATTTTGACGAACAAAAAGAAGTGTTATCATCATAAATCCAAAAACGAAAAGAATTATTCCTGAAATTATAATCCTACGTTGTAACCTTTTATTTAGTACCTCCAAAGGCTCTAAATTTAAGCCAATCCTATAAAAACCTACTAAAGCACCATCCATAACAAAAGGATGAAGAGCTTCAAGAAGCTCACCATTAGAATTTTGTGCAATTCTCCACTGATAGGTTGAATCAGATTTTGACCATTGAGAGGAATCAATGCTATTTAATAATTCAATTTCATCAATATTCCCAGATGCAGCTAAAATTCCATTATTATTTTCTAAAATTGCATAATTTACATCTCTATTTTCGGTTAATCTTTTAATTAGAACACCAAATCCAATTCTCTTTTTAAATGCCAAAAGTTCAGCCGCATCAAGGTTTAATACAATTGCATCATTATTATTGCTTGCAACTGCAACAACGTATCTCATTCCTTCTTCTTTTCTTGCATTTTTAAATCCAACAATTAATGTATCAACATAATCATTAAAAATAGGTTTTAGGTTTTCTTTAACAAGCTTAGTTGATATTTGTTCATGTTCGTCCATTGGATGACTTGTAAATATTTTTATGCCATTATTTTTAAATATGTGGATTCTGTTTATTCTATTTTGAATTGCAATTTGGTTGAGAATTTTGTTATCAATTCTACCTTGATTATAAAATATTTTAATTGAATTTGCATTATTGAGTAATCTATTTTGTATTTCTGTTTCTACTTCGTCTGATGCATAGAGAACTTCTTCTGAAGATACAATTATACTTTGTAATAAAGAGTGAGCTTCTTCAGACATAAGATGAAGCATTTCGTATTTACTTTGTTGTAATTCATAATATGAAGAAAATATTACAAGCAATGCAATTGCTAAAAAAATTAGAAATAGAATACTTGGTTTAATAAATATGTCTTTAATAAATTTCAATTTTACTCTGATATCAATGCATTAATAATGTCTGTTGGAAGTATTTTGCATTCAGTTGCAATATCTTTTAATCGTGCATCTTCTAAAACAATTATATTCTTTTCCTTAAGTAAATCTACTCCGCTCTCCCAATTTAAACCATTTTCAGCAAAAATTTCTGATATTTTTTTTCTTCCTAAGCCACTACCTAGTTTAATATTAGAACTTGTATTTGTAGCCTTGTCTTTAGAAATTAATGTTGTGTAAATATCATTTGGATAAACACTATATTCTTCCGCTAGAGTTTCTAATGTTTGTAAAGTATCTTTTACTACGTAGCCATTTACTGCTAATCTTTGAACAAGTTGATCTGTAGATATGTTCAATTGAATTGCTAATTCTGAAATTGTAAATCTTTCAGCATGAGCAACTGGAGGTTCATTTTTTTCATCACCCCAAGAATTTGTAAATTCTTCTCCAAAATCAATTAAATTTACAAATGGGGTAACTTTGTAATACGTACCTAAAAACAAGAAAGAAGAAAAAAGAATAGACAACGTTAATTCTTTTCTAATTGACGACACTCCCGAAATTTTACTAGCTAAATATGTAATTAAAGGTTTCCAATTATAGATAATATGAAGAACCGTTGCGAGGATAAAGACGAATGTAAATATAATATGGGTAGCTTGCCATTCTGCTTTTGTTAATCCAAGAATTGACCAGTATGACCAATTTGCAATTCTTCCTGGTGGAGCAATAAATAGTATTATTCCAGATATTGTCATAACAAGAAACGCAATTGTCATATATAAGCTAACAAATGCACGAAGTTTAAATTTTTTGTTCTTTATCATTTTTTGACACCTAAAAAGTGTAACCTAATGAGAATGAAAGTGTATTTATATCATAATTAAAATTGTAGCTATTTGACTTATTATTAATTAAGTAGTAATTCAAATTTAAGTTCAACTCATTACCATTGTCAAAATAAATTGGCTTTGAAATAGCGGCAGAAAAAATACTTTGGTTATCTTGCCTTGCTTCATCAATTTGATATTCAGTTTCTGACAAATAAATTCCTTGCGCCGGATATTTTTTATCTAAATAAGTATAATTTAATTTTAGAGTAATATCTGAAGGCAAAATTTGAGTTAGAGTTCCACCATATGAATATCCTTCTTGACTAATTGGATCATCATAAAGTTCGGTATCGCCATAAGTTGATTGAATTAAACTTGCACTAAATCCACTGCCCGATAAAATTGTTTTATAGTTAAAGTTTAGTGCTAAGCCAGTATTTTCTAAAATTGATTGTGCTAATCTTCCGTTTAAAACAAGTTGCGAAATATTTACATTCTCTGAGTTATAATAAATAAATTCAGTTCCACTAACTGAATCAATATTTGCATTAAAATTTTTAAATCCTTTATAATTAAAAATAACTGTTCCAATTAGTGTCGTTTTTGTTTCAAAACTTTTTCTTCCTAATAATCCTGTTGAAGCAATCCAATTATTAAAATCTGGAATTTCAGAATAGTTCATTGAATTTAAAGATAAATTTGCTTCCCAATTAATATTTAACAACTGGAATTGCTTTTTTGCATATGCGGCATAGTTCAAATAATTGAAATAGTTGTTCAAAACCTTATTAAAACGTTGTTCAAAATATGCACCCCAAATAACTGATTCAGTTTCCTGATAAAAACCAAATTGATGCCAATAATAATCAATATCGGGTGATTCTTTAAATTTTGAATAACTTCCAAAGTAAAGGATATTAAAATCTTCAAATTCTCTCTCAATTCCAATATTAAATATTGATATAAAATCTGAATAAGGATTTACTAACCGAAATGGATTACTATTAAATTCTTGATTTGTTGCTATTTGAAAATTCCACTGACCAAAAACTTGCAAAGACATCAAAATGGATAAAATCACAACCATATATTCTATTTTACTTTTGAAAAGTGTCGTTATTATATTTCTCATATTTTTCCTTTTCTTTTTCTGTTTTCAATACTATTTCCAACTCCATTTTTACCAGTTGTATTTTGTGGAATTATTTGATTTGTTTCTTTTTTTCTCCAAATTTTTCTATTCTTACCTTTTCCATTAAATTGAAGATTATCATTTATTCCGTCACCATCACTGTCAACATATTCCAAAAAATTATCATTATTGCGTTTTTTCAAGTTCATGAAATCTGCATCAAGACCATTTGGAATTCCATCGCCGTCGTGATCAGGTGCGTTGTCGTTATAACCATCGCCATCAGCATCTATAAATTTTCCTTGATTTCCACTTTCCAATTGGGTGTTTTTAATTTCTTTTTTGACTTTTGTTGAATCTTGTGCAAAGTTAAAATTTACTATTAAAAACAAAGTAAAAAAGATAGATAATGTGATATTTTTTTTATTCATATAAACCTCATTTGTATAATGACAATCTCTATGCCAATGATTAAAGACATAGATAAGTGTTTATTAAGGAAGAATTTAACGATTTTGTTTTAATCAACAAGTACTTAACGACATAAATGACGACAATATTCGACATTTATGTCGTTAAGAATAATGTGCAAAAAAAAGGAGTGTAATACACTCCCTAATTTATTTACTATTATCTACTTACTAATTTATTTTCCGCCTCTGCGTCCATTACCTTTACGACCAGAATCAGGATTGCCAGCTCCAGTGCAAAGACCTGTACCTTTTCCAGCTCCATTTTTTTTGCCAAAACCAGTTCCATCCTGTGGTCTTGAGGCTGTACCATCTCCATATCCATGCCCCAAACCTTGTCCAGTTCCAGAATAAGAACCTTTTTTCTTCATTTTATTTTGCTGCTTGTTACCTTGAGCCGATGTACCAAAATTATCACAAATGCCATCACCATCTGCATCAACCCAATTTGCATTCTTCACTCCGATTTGTGTTCCTGTTTTAGTATCTTGAGCAAAAGTAAAACTTGTAACCATTAAAAGTACAATAGCCAACATGCCAAATTTTATTATATGTTTCATATAAACTCCAATAAATAATTGTTTTTAATAATAAAGGAAAAATTGTGCCAAAAATAAAAATCAATTTTCAATTGATATAATAAACTTCTATTCCAAAAATAGAAAAAAAGCTACCAAATAGTCGCAACTATCGACTAATATGACGAAGTAATTTTTATTGTTTTTTTCTCAGATTAAAGGTAAAAGTTGAACCTTTTCCTACTTTACTTTTAACTTCAATTTTAGAACCATGTGCTTCGGTTATATGTTTTACAATTGCAAGGCCAAGTCCAGTGCCACCCACAGATTTTGAACGAGCTTTATCAACTCGATAAAATCTTTCAAAAACTCTTGGCAAAGCCATTTCCGAAATTCCACAACCAAAATCTTTTACCGAAATTTCTACTTTTGAATTATTATCCTTTGTTTCTATTATTATTGGGCCATCATCAGAATAACGAATAGCATTGCTTATTAAATTAACGAATACTTGTTTAATTTTATCCTTGTCACCAAAAACCAGAACTTCTTTATCATAAAATTTTGTTTCAAGTTTAAGATGTTTATCATCAGCTATTGATTCCAATTCCTCAACTATTCCATTAATAAATTCTGAAATATTAAAATAGGTTGGAAGCATTCTCATTTGTCCAGATTCGATCATTGAAATATCAATTAAATCATTTAGTAGTACATTTAGGTTTTTGGTGTGGGTCATAGCTTTTTCAATGAATCTCCTATTCACTTTGTCATCATCAATAGCACCATTTAATAAAGTTTCCAAAAAACCTTGAATACTAAAAATTGGTGTTCTTAATTCGTGCGAAACATTCCCTAAAAAATCTGTTCTTGCTTGTGCTAATCTTTTCATATTAGCAATATCTTCTTGGTTTTTTATGAACATCTCTTTTAAATTAATTTCAACTAATTCAAAATTGGAATCAAGTTTAATTTCCTCAACAGAAATTTGCTTTCCATTTTTTATAGCAAAAATGAGCGAATCTATTTTTTCAATGCTTTTTCTTCTGTTTAGCCCAATTAAAAACAAAAGAATGAGTGACGAAATTATAAGAATGCACGAAAGCAGAAATACTTCAACTATTGATAAATTAAATAGGAAACTCAAAACTACAATTAATCCAAGGTTTATCAAGATGAAATGCTTAAAAAATATTTTAGCAAATGACAATTCTGAAACGTTATTATTGTGATTTGAAACGATAGCCAACTCCTTTAACAGTTTCAATTAAATTAGAATATTTATCTAATTTTTCCCTTATTTTTCTAACATGAACATCAATTGTCCTATCACCAACAAAAACATCGTCGCCCCAAATTGAGCTTAAAAGTTGTTCGCGCGGAATTACTTTACCTGGTTTATTAGCAAGATAATAGATTATTTCAAATTCTTTTCTAGGGAATACTATCTTTTCAGCATTCAAATAAACAATATAAGCTTCTCTATCTATTTTAATTGGACCAACTTCAATTATTCCATTAGATATTTCAGTAATATTACTTTCACTTTGGCGGATATTAGATTTAATTCGCGCAATTAATTTTTGAATTGAAACCGGCTTTGTAATATAATCATCCGCTCCTAATTCCAAACCACGAATCTCATCTTGTTCTCTCGTTTTTGCAGTTAGTAATAATATTGGAATGCTTTTATATTTGTCCTCAAGTCTTATTTTTTCACAAACTTCATAGCCATCAATTCCTGGCATCATTACGTCAAGAACAACTAAATCTGGTTTTTCTTTAATAGCTTCAAGTGCTTCATTACCATTATGAGCAGTTATAACTTCAAAGCCTTCTTTCTCAAGATTGTATTGAATAAATTCAACAATATCTTTTTCATCGTCAACAACTAATATTTTTAAAGCCAAAAGTTTAACTCCAATTATAATTAAAAGTAAAGTTATTTTTTATCTAAATATTCTTTTACATTTTCAACAATTCCATCAGCATCAATTTTAAGTATTTCGTATAATTGCTCTTGCGTTCCTTGCTCAACATATAAATCTGGCAAACCTAAACGAAGTATATTATTCCTATAACCTTTATCTGCAAAATATTCCAGAACGCCTGAACCAAACCCACCAACAATTGAATTTTCTTCAACCGTAATTATTTTGTCAAATTTTTCTGCTATTTTATCTAATAATTCTGTATCAAGTGGTTTAATGAATCGCATATTAATAACTTCAACACTTATATTTTCTATTAATAATCTATCCGCAGCTTCGGTTGCAAAGCGCACCATATTTCCTACAGCTAAAATTACAATATCTTTTCCAGAGCGTAATAATTCACCCTTACCAATTGAAATAATTTCAAATTCTTCTTTTACTTCAACACCAAGTGCCGAGCCTCTTGGATAGCGTATTGCAATTGGACCGTCTTTATATTCAATGGCAGTATAAAGCATATTTCTTAATTCAGCTTCATCCTTTGGAGCCATAATTACCATTTGAGGTAGCATTCTCAAAAAAGTCAAATCAAATACTCCGTGGTGCGTTGGCCCATCGGCACCAACAAGACCTGCTCTATCTAAAGCAAAAACTACGTGCAATTTTT
>PCUD01000103.1:23073-27569 GCA_002786785.1 Ignavibacteriales bacterium CG18_big_fil_WC_8_21_14_2_50_31_20
ACCGGAATTATTCCTTTGGTAGCAAGCCCAGCAGCAAAAGTAACAGAATGTTCCTCAGCAATTCCAGTATCGTAATATTTATTTGGCAATTCATCTTGTAAATATTTTAGCCCAGTTCCGTCTGGCATAGCAGCAGTTATTCCAACAACTTTTGGATTTCCTTTGGCAATTTTTAGTAAAGCTTTTCCAAAAATTTCTGTGTAAGAAGCGTTGGTATTTTTTTTATTAATTGAGATTCCCGTAATTTTATCAAAAGGAGTTACACCATGAAATTTTGGGGCATTATTTTCAGCTGGTTTATATCCCTTTCCTTTTTCAGTATAAATATGAACCAGAATTGGACCATTTAATGGTTTAATGTGTTCAAATAAATCTATAAGTTTTTTAACATTATGTCCGTTTGCAGGGCCAAAATATCTAAATCCGAGTGCTTCAAAAAGCATTCCTGGTGTAATAAATGCTTTAATTCCTGTTTCAAGTCTTGAAGCAACTTTTCTAAATCTATCGCCAAATTGGTCTAATTTGCCAGTTAAATCCCAAATTGCACCCTTAAATTTATTATATTCTGGATGAGCAATCATCTCGGTAAAATAATTAGAAATTTGCCAAACATTTGGAGCAATTGACATTTGGTTATCATTTAACACAACAATAACATTACTTTGTAAAACTCCTGCGTTATTCATTGCTTCATAAGCCATTCCACCAGTCATTGCTCCATCGCCAATAACAGCAACCACTTTTCTATCAATTCCAAGTTGTTTTGCACCTTCGGCAATACCAACAGCGGCGGAAATTGAAGTGGATGCGTGTCCCGCCCCAAAATCATCGTACTCACTTTCATTGCGTTTTAGAAACCCACTTAATCCTCCAAGTTGACGAATTGTGTGTAGTTGATCGCGTCTTCCAGTAATTATTTTATGCGGATAAGCTTGATGCCCTGTGTCCCAAACAATAGAATCAACTGGAGTATTAAATACTTTATGCAATGCAACAGTAAGCTCAACGGTTCCAAGTCCGCCCCCAAAATGGCCTCCAACTTCGGAAACCACATCAACCATAAATTCTCTAATTTCCTTGCAGAGCAGTTTTAGTTCATGCACGTTAAATTTGCGAATATCTTGAGGTGAATTAATATTAAATAATAATTTATAATTTTCTTTATCAGTCATTACTTCCCTTTATTCTAAATCTTTTTCAAGATCTACTTTTAGTTCTTTAATTTTCAATTGAGCTTCTGAAAGAGTTTTATAGCACTCTTTTGCTAATTTAACACCTTCCTCATAAAGCTTTATTGATTCGTCGAGTCCAACTTCATTTTCTTCTAATAATTCTGAAATTTCCTTAAGACGCATTAAGGAATCTTCAAATGTTTTTTTCTTTGTAGTCACTATTTTATCTCAATCTCTTTATCGTAAAATTTTATTTTCGTTTTTTTAGTAAAGTCAAAATTTTCACCACGTGCAACAATTTTATCACCTTGTTTCACAAGCGAAAATCCTCTTTTTAATATTTTGTCAATATTAAAAGACTCAATAATATTTCTTTTTAGCTCTAATTCGTTCATTTTATTTTGTAATTTTTTACCTAATCCATTTTCAATTTTAAACAAATAATTATCCAAACTTTGAATATTGTTATTAAGAATAAAATTATGTGACTTAAAGCCATAAGATATAATTAAATCTGAAATCTTAACTTTAAAATTACTAATAATAGAACTAATATTACTTGATGATTCTTCAAAATAATTATCTAGATAATTAAGGATGTCATCCCTATTTGGAGTCGCTAATTCCATAGAAGCCGTTGGAGTGGGGGCGCGTAAATCTGCTACAAAATCGGCAATCGTAAAATCTATTTCGTGTCCAACTCCGCTAATAATTGGAGTTTCAGCAGCAAAAATTGTTCGTGCTACAATTTCTTCGTTAAATGCCCAAAGGTCTTCGAGAGGACCACCACCGCGACCAATTATTATTACATCCAAATCACCAAGAGAATCGAGAAATTGAATATTTTTGGAAATATTTTCGGCAGCACCCTCACCTTGAACTCTACTTGAAGCAACAAAAAGTTCAACCAAAGGATACCGTCTTTGAGCCACTGAAACCATATCTTTAAATGCAGCTGAATCAATTGCAGTAACAATTCCAATTTTTTGTGGTATTTGTGGAATTGGTTTTTTCAAAGATTCATCAAAAAGTCCTTCTTCTGCTAATCTATTTTTAAGCCTTTCAAAAGCAGCCTGAAGCTCACCGACACCATCAGCTTGCATTGATTTAACGTCAATTTGATAAGTTCCACGTGGCGGATAAACAGATAAATTGCCTGATACGACTATTTTCATTCCATCTTCGGGAGTAAAACGCACTTTTGCATTTGCACTTTTCCACATTGTGCAACTAATTTGAGCTGTTGCATCTTTAAGAGTAAAATACCAATGACCAGAAAAGTGAGCTTTAAAGTTTGATATTTCTCCAACTACTTTTACATTACCAAATGAGTTTTCCAGTAACTTTTTAACTGAATTTGTTATTTGAGTAACCGAAAATATATTTTCTTCTTGTTTAAATAGATTCATTGAATTTTTTTCTAATTTATATTTTTAAGTTTTATTTCAATTTTGGAATTTTTATTAATTTATTTCTATAAATAATTGTTCTAATTTATCTGATATTACCTTTAAAAACATCCTATAAATTTACTATATCTTACAAATTATATTAGATAACATCTAATCATTTTGAATTTTTTACTTTTTCTTTCCTAAAAATTAGGCAATATTGATGATGCCTATTACCAACCCAAGCACTGTTAACTCCAAGGGCAATAAGTGGTTTATCATCTTGCAACCAAATTTTCTCGTCCTTTAATATCCAGCTTTTATCCCCACGTTTTCTTAGAGATGTTGCAGTATCAAAAGCTAATGGAAAAAGCTCACCTTTAAAGTAAACGTTATTTGTGATTATTACAAGATACCCATTCTCTTTTGTTACATCGTAAACTTGATCAAATATTTTTGCTTGAGCTTCAAGGAATTCATCATATTCTGCAACATTTCCAATATCATCTTTTTGTGTTGAATATTTTGTGTCTAGTCCTTTATCTTTTCTATCTTTTTGACGCAGGGAACTTCTTTCCAATTGGTTCCAATAAGGTGGCGAAGTAACAACAAAATCAAATTCTAATTCACTTAAATTATTTGTTTTAAGTATTTTTTTCAAATTTTGCGAAGACCCCAAAAGAGGCTTTAGCTCAGTGCTAAATTTTCCATCTTTTATTCGTTTCTTTGAGGTACTAAAATATTTGTTCATTATTTCAATTCCAACTCCATTTCTGTTAGAATTTCCAGCAGCAATTAAAGTACTTCCAGTTCCAAGAAATGGATCTAAAATCCAAGCCCCTTTTTTAGAAAAGAAACAAATAAATTCCTCAACAAGAGTTTCGGGATACTTTGCGGGATGAAGAATTTCATCTCCCTTTCTACGCGGTGGTCTGTGAATAAACCACGATTTAGTAAATTTTATCCATTCCTTGCCTGTTAGGTCATTTATTTTATTATAAGGACTTAGTTTCCCACGTTCGCCAAGATCAATTGATTGTCTTCTATTCAATAATTCCCCCTATCATATTTTGTATTTTGTGAAACACCAAAATTTTTTATTAACCTCTGTATTTTTATAATTTGCATTTAAAAATTGAATGAAATTGCACTTGTAAATAACCCGATTGATATTTCATGGAATGGTTCGGAGTATTTTTCAAAACCATAATTATATCGATATCTTGTGTAAAGTGTAAATGTTTCGTAAATATTTAATAAGCCAAAACTAATTTCTGGACTTATTCCATTAAATCCATTAAAATTTGTTGTAACATTTATACCTGGCGAAATATATTTAATAAATTTGGTTTGAATAATTTGTTTATATCCAGCGCGTAAATAATTATTACTAGATAAATTAAAAATATGACTGTATTCTAATGAAATATATCCACTTGGATAATTGTAACCGCCATTATAAAATGCAATTAAAGGAATCTCTTTAGTTAAACTAAACTTGCTTTCGTTGCCATTAAAAACCAAAGTTGGTGAAGGAATTAAATAAATTATTCCCCCAAAACAGAGGTCTACAAAATTAGAATTATTTGTAATTTCAATATTATATTCACCAGGAAGTGCTAAATCGAAACTTTCACTTTTCGAAATAAATCCGCTTTTATCTTCAACAAATATTTGAAAAGGGATAGTTGTTGAATCGAATTTAATATTTTTTAATAGAAATTCAATTTTATGTTCTTCCAAATAATTTTTTGAAATAATTATATCATCATTCCCATCAAATTTAATTTTAGATTTTACGCTATCACTTGTAAAAAAAGTAACCTTAATTTTAAATGGTGTTTCGGGTGTTACATAAGAATCAATAATAAATATATCAACTGCATCTTGAGCAACACAAGGTGAAAAAATAAGTAACGTTATTAGAATTATT
>PCUD01000103.1:27607-33571 GCA_002786785.1 Ignavibacteriales bacterium CG18_big_fil_WC_8_21_14_2_50_31_20
CAATTGAAAGATTAAACATTCCCATAAAGAAGCCCATCCTATTTTTGTCAACAACTTCGGACATAATTGCAAATGGAAGAGAAACAATAGCTGCCCATCCAATGCCGGCAACACCCATTAATATATAAAGAGTGTATTCTGAAAATCCCAAAAAAGCTATTGCAAAATAACCAAGCGACATAATTGCAACGCTTAATATTTGAGTTTTAACTCTGCCAATTTTTTCAGCAATTGGTTCAAGTACAAAAGCTGGTAACAATGCACCAACTGCATTTAAAATTAAGAACGAAATTGAAATTATCTGTCCAGTTTTTAAATTAATTGCTTCAATAATTTCTTTAGTAGCACTTTCTGGAGTTGGATTAATTTTTTGTGTGATAAAAGCAATTATAAAAACAAACATTGTCTGAACACCAAACCACGAAAAAGCATTTGCGAAACAAACTTTTAGAAACGCCGATAAATCGGTTCTTGAATTTGATTTTACTTCTGTTTCACTTTCTTCTTCCAATTTGGAAAGTGAACGAGGTTCTTCAATAAAAAATGAAGGAACTAATGTGAAAAGAAAAACGAGACCAACGCCAAAATAAATTAAAAAATAATTTCCCCAAATAGCACCAATTGCGTATGCAAGAACACCAAAACTTCCGGAAATTGTTTGCATCCAAGTGTAACCTTTTGTTCTTGGATTTCCCTCTGGCGTTACATCTGCAATAATTGAGCGTGTAGGATTAAAACTTACATTTATTGATAAATCTAATGTTAATGCAACTATCATAGCAATTAAAATTAAATTATTGAAAGAAAGAGTGTCATTAATAATCCCAATATTTGGAAGTGCTAAAAGCATAAGTGCTGCTAAAGTTCCACCAATTAAAATGAATGGACGCCTTCTGCCACCAAAGAACCAAACTTTATCGCTAATAAACCCAACAATTGGTTGAGCAATTAATCCAGCAATAGGACCAGCAGCCCAAACAAAACCCATTTCGTGAAGGTCTAACCCAAATTGAGTAACTAATATCCAACTTAACGCAGAAATTTGAACCGATAATGCAAAACCCATTGCCGTAGCTGGTAATGCGAGTATAACATAAAATAAGTTTGAAAACTTCTTTTGAATATTTAGCATATTCACTCCTTCGAAGAATTTTAAAATTTAACTAAAAAAGATACTGATTCATTTAACCACATTCATCTGTTTCTCACATTATATTTTTAAAATTACTTGATAAGTAAATGCAAATAAATTCCGAAATATTAAATAATTTGTTTAGAATAAACAATTTTACACTTTATAATAAGTTCATCGTTTTATATTCTTCTAATTATTCATAACTTTGAGGTCGAATATTAAAAAAATATGCAAAACAAAGAAGAGAAAAATATAACCAGTAATCGCAAAGCGTTTCACGATTACTTTATTGAGCAAACCATTGAAGTTGGAGTTGTACTTTTAGGAACAGAAGTAAAAGCTTTGCGAAATGGTAAAGCTAATTTGGTTGATGCTTATGCTTCAATAAAAAATGGCGAAGTTTGGATGATAAATGCACATATTGGCGTTTACGATCATGGAAATATTAATAATCACGAACCTTTAAGAATTAGAAAACTTTTATTAAAACGTTCTGAAATAAGAAAACTGGATAATAAAATTAAACAAAAAGGATATTCATTAATTCCTTTACGAATTTATTTTTCAAACGGTAAAGTTAAAGTTGAAATTGGATTAGCTCGTGGTAAAAAAGCTTATGATAAGCGTGAGACAATTAAACTTAAAGATGCAAAAAGAGATTTAGATAGAAGTGTAAAATTATAATATATTATTAAAAGAAATTATAAGGCAATATATTGAGTAAAAAAAATTTATTCCCATCAGTAAAAGAACAGTTGGAAGTAATAAAGCGAGGAACTTCAGAAATAATTCCAGAAGAAGAATTAGTTAAAAAATTAGAAAAGTCATTCGAAACTGGAAAACCACTAAATATCAAATTGGGATGCGACCCAACTCGCCCTGATTTACATCTCGGACACTCAGTAGTACTTAGAAAATTAGCGCAATTTCAAAAACTTGGTCATCAGGCAATTTTAATTATTGGCGATTTTACTGCATTAATTGGTGATCCTTCTGGAAGGAATTCCACTCGCCCACCACTTACAGAAGCCGATATTGCCGAAAATGCAAAGTCATATTTTGAGCAAGCTTATAAAATTTTGGATAAAGAAAAGACTAAAATTGTTTATAACTCCGAGTGGCTTGGTAAAATGAATTTTGCCGATGTAATTAAATTAGCTTCAAAATACACAGTTGCAAGAATTTTGGAACGAGATGATTTCACAAATAGATTTAAAGGTGGAATTCCAATTAGCATGCATGAAATTCTTTATCCACTTGCACAAGCAATGGATTCAGTGGCAATTGAAAGTGATGTAGAACTTGGTGGAACTGACCAAAAATTCAATTTGCTTGTTGGTCGTGATATTCAGCGTGAAAATGGAATAACTCCACAAGTAATTTTAACAATGCCAATACTTGTTGGAACCGATGGCGTTGAAAAAATGAGTAAATCTTATGATAATTATATTGGGATTAGTGATTCACCAAAAGATATTTATGGAAGAACTCTTTCTATTCCAGACCATATTATTTATAACTATTATGAAGTTGCAACTGATATTTCTGCTGATGAGTTATCCCAAATTAAATTGCTTTTGGAAGACAAAAACAATAATCCACGTGACTTAAAAAGACAACTTGCACGCAAATTAGTTGAAATGTATCATTCCAAAGAAGCAGCAATATTAGCAGAAGAAGAATTTGATAATATTTTTATAAATAAAGGAATTCCAGAAGATATTCCTGAAATGAAATTTGATGTTGATAAAATGACAATTATTGATTTAATTGCACATATAAATTTTGCACCTTCCAAAGGCGAGGCTCGCAGACTAATTCAGCAAGGCGGTGTTTCAATTGATGGAAATAAAGTTACAGATTTTTCCTACGAGGTTATCTTTGATAATGAGAAGATTTTAAAAGTTGGGAAAAGAAAATTTTTAAAACTGTTGTCAAACAAGTAATTTATTATCGTTTTAGTTTTATTATTTAAAAACTAAAAGAGTTTTTAATGTTAATTTGGCCACGCCAATTAACGGTAAATTAGGAGAAAAAATGTACCTACCAAAAAAAATCTTTTTTACTAAAGGTGTTGGAAGACACAAAGAGTATTTAGCATCTTTTGAACTTGCATTAAGACATGCAAACATCGAAAAATACAACTTGGTTAGTGTAAGTAGTATTTTTCCAATTGGGTGCAAAAAAGTATCAATTGAAGAAGGAATTAAAGAGCTTTCACCAGGACAAATTGTTCATGCTGTAATTGCTCGTAATTCAACTAACGAACCTGGAAGAAAAATAGCATCGTCAATTGGCACTGCAATTCCAGCTGATAGCAATATGTATGGCTATCTTTCAGAGCATCACCCTTTTGGTGAACCCGCTGATAAAGCTGGTGATTATGCAGAGGACCTTGCAGCTGGAATGTTAGCTTCCACAATGGGTATTGAAAACTTTAATGCTGATGAAGCCTGGAACGAAAAAGAGCAGATTTTCAAACTCTCCGGTAAAATTGTTCGTACTTCAAATATTACTCAATCTGCAATTGGGAACAAAGATGGTCTGTGGACAACAGTAGTTTCTGCCGCTGTTTTATTACCTTAATTGTTTAGAATATTTAGCTTAAGAGACGATGCAATGCATCGCCTCAATATTTTTATTTTAGCAAAACCATCTTTTTTGTTTTCGCAGTACTTCCTGAAATTAACTGATAATAATAAATTCCAGAACTTAAATCACTTGCATCAAAATTAACTTCGTAATTACCAGCTTTTTGCTTTTTGTTCACTAGAGTAGCAATTTCTTGTCCTAACATATTATAAACAATTAGTTTAACAATTTGAGTCTCTTGTCTTGTTTCTCCAATATCATATCGAATTGTTGTACTTGGATTAAATGGATTTGGATAGTTTTGTAATAAACTATATTCAGTTGGCAATTGTGATTGTGGTTTATCCTTAATGCCAACTGGAACGTAATTGAAATTTGTACTATAAAAACCGATTGCATCTTTTGCAATATTCTTTGTTACATCAACTGATTCTAGCGAAGTATTTCCTCTTCCAACAACATATGTCACAATTATTTCGATTGGCTCATTCGGTTTAAGTGTAAATGGTCCTGTGTTTAGCATCATTCTTTGGTCAATATCTGTGGTATTTATCCATCCTTCATTTGTAACTGGGTTACCGGAATACATAAAATTTGGGTCAACGCCATTACAATCAAATCCAAAAACCTCTCCATATTCCCATTCACATGGATTTATTATACCACCAATTTTTGTTAAACCCAGTTGATAATTTCTCATTTCAACTTTGTCGTTAGGATCTCCCATAGTTGGATGACTGTGCATATATTGCATAAATGAAGTTATCTCTTGATTTTTTGCACCAACAATTTTTTGTTCTGGAAAATATTTACCATTATTAATATTTGCGGTATCAAGCGGAGTATCAATGCCAATATCAAAAATTCCATTATTATTATTATCAGTAAATGTTTCGCCAACAATATATACGAGTGGGCGTTGAAGAATTGCAGTAATAAGTGCAGGGGAATTTCCAGATACATCATCTAAACCTTTATCATAGCCAAAACCTACTTTCAATGTTGTGTCACAACCGACTAAATCACTATAAGGCTCACCAATATCCGGGTCAGACATGTGTGAAAAATAAACTGAATCGTATTGCTCCGCGCTTTTATTTTCAATAATATATCTGATAAAATAAACTCCATCCAATTCTTTATGTGTATTAGGAGAATATCCAAATACTGTTTGTCTCACTTCAATGTTTTTTGGTGAAACATCAAACCGCCTAAATTCAGCTTCAACACCGTCATTAAATACCGACCAAGCAGTCATATCGCCAATTAAATCAGGTCTATCTTCGCCTTCATTCCAGATTCCATTTTCATTTAGGTCAATTGGATTATATATGCCGTTATTATCACCGTCAATAAATTTAGCACCGAGTTCAACAGCATTTTTCCAACTTTGCCAAGAATCGCCAAAATCTGTGTCACTACTTCTTAGTATATAATTTAAATTAAATGGGTCTTGAGGCTCAGAGCCAACTTTGCCAGCTTGATAGTCTTCAATTCTTGAAGCAGTCATTACAGCATTAGCCCAAAGTTCCCCATTGGAATAGCCAGATAAACCAAATCCACCAGAGAAGATCACAATGCTTTCATCAAAACTACCATTTAAGTGATTGTCTGCATCAACATCAGCAATTACTCCTTTGTTATTAAGAGGTAATTTGAATCTATTTATATCAAATGAAAACTCTTTCAACATATTCGCTGTATCAATTACTATTGAGCTAGTAAACTCAAATTGAATTCCATTTATGTAGCGTAGAGTTGAATCTCCCCAACTCTGGCGATAAAGTGATAAGTTATAAGTTCCACTGGCAAGATTTGCAATAGGCATACAAAAATTGTGATAGGAATAACAAGTAGTTGCATCGGCTGCTGTGTCTTTTTGATTAATAAAGATGAAAGAATCGTCAAAATGAATTGAGTAATCAAGCTCAAAAGCACACTGTTCCCACACATTTACGCTCCAAACAAAAACAGTGTCATTTTTAATTTCAACATATAGAGAATCAATTCCAGCTTGAATTTTGCTTGTTAAAATTGTACTAAATAATAATAGTAATATAAAATGTTTCATTTTTCCCCCTCAATCTTTTTTTGCTAATATTTTTTAAAACGAAATTCATTAACTTGAAATTAACAAATATAAATGCCCCTTGCAAACCATTTAAACCCTAAATATGCATTAGAAAAGCATTAATGCATATTCGACTAACTCGCTCTAAGCGTTTATACCAATGTCA
>PCUD01000103.1:33645-35425 GCA_002786785.1 Ignavibacteriales bacterium CG18_big_fil_WC_8_21_14_2_50_31_20
AGATAATAAAATCTTTCTTCCAAATTTTGATCATTAAAATGCAAATGATAAGGCAGCTGAAGCAGTATTAGTGTTCGCAATTTTATAATCGGCACTAATATTAAGCACAAATAATTTAAAAGCCGCACCAATTGTTATTCCAAAGGCATTTTCACCTTCTAATTCAAAATTCATTTTTTGCTTAACTGTTCCTGTAGGAGTGGGGAGATCGTAATCGTAAGTAACAGTTGTAGTTGATGATTCTTGTGTTAAGCCCAAATATGGTGTATATGTAACTCCAGCACCAAAAGTCTTACTAGCGAACAAACCAAATTGAGTTGCTTTGCTTTCAAAGATATCGCCAACTGTAAGTGTTTGAGTGAAAAATCCAACAGCCACATCTAAAGGCAATGGATTTGGCAACCAAACACCTGGATTATGCATAAAGCCAAACCCAAAGAAACTTACTTTCCCAACGTCTTCAATATCCATATCAGGGAACCATCTAAAAGCAGCAGTTGTTCCGTAAACAGTACCAATTCCAAGCTGAATTCCTCCCATCGGTAAAATTGAAATATCATTCATAAGACCTTTAACTTCTCCAATATTAAAAGTAGCCGCTGCTAAAGTATTTCCTTGAACAGTTGCGCCTTCAAATTCAACAACAAGATTTTCTTGGTCACTGCCAATAATTGTTGGACCTGACATATTTACTTTGAAATCATTACTAAGCATTTCATTTTTAATTGCTGATCCGTTTGAACTTGAAGGGTTGATACCACTGTTAGTTAAAATCTGATCAATTTGGGCCGAATTAAATCGAAAAGTACCAGATGTGGCAAAAGATTTATTGTCATCCGCAAAAAAGGAGCCCATAGCCATGACTTTAACTTCAAGATCAAATCCTAATATTGAGGCACTTGGGGCCCTATTAAACCAACCTGAATTAAGATTAGAACCAAAACCAGATATTACCGGTTGGACATATGCTGAAGCTGAATTTTCAGCTAGATTACCCAACGTTTCTGTTAAGGTTTGAGCTGTTAATTTATATTGAATTGATAATAGTCCAAATAATAAAAGGACTACAAAAGGTACAACTTTTTTTTTCATATTATCTCCTATTAGTGATAGTTTAGTACAATAAAAAATATTTTTATTACAATCTTTAAAGAATAACTAATCGAATAAATTAAAGTTTTTCATAAAATAATTTTGGATAAAATAATAAAAAAAATAGTTAAAGCAAATAGCTTAAATTGAGATGGACAAAAGTAGTTGAGCTAAAAAATAAGTTGATAAGATGATCGGTTCGGCAAAGCTAAATTTTTTGTAAAACTTGTTAAAAGCCAAAGTAGCATCTGAAATAGCGAAAAGTATTGCTCCAATTCCAACAAAAGAGATTTGCCCAAATTGATAATCCATATTCAAAGCAGAAAACAGCATAATTGAAATAACCAAAATATAACCAAACACGGGATATTTCATTCCACCAAGTTTTGGTTTTAAGCACTTTGCAACAATAAAAATATATACTATAATCGGCAATAAAAGTGCGTAACAATAAGTATTTATGCCTTGATTAAAAGCGAGTATGTACAATATATGAGCAGCCAAAAATGAATATAATCCGTTTGTAAAATATTTTTCTGGAAAAAGAAGAAATAAATCGCCGAGCAATGAAAACACTAATCCAATAATAATTAAGTAAGCATAAGTGCTATATTCCTCTCGGAACTCCAATAGCGGTAAAGCAATTATTAAAAGTAAAGTTAATGGTTTTAGCACGTAATAAAACTTT
>PCUD01000103.1:35445-40417 GCA_002786785.1 Ignavibacteriales bacterium CG18_big_fil_WC_8_21_14_2_50_31_20
TTATAATGATAGTAATATGAATTATTTTTGCAATTTCCATTACAAATTATCCAAATATTCTACATCAATAAAATAGTCCCATTTGTCAAAATATAGATTGCCACCATTCCATTCAACTTCACCACGTTGGAAATCAACAGTTTCGCTGCGAGGAAATGTTTTTGCAGGATAAAGCGGTTGTTCAAAATCGTTATTAATAATCATATGATATGAATCATTTCCACCAAGGAAAAACCAATGCACATTTTCATCCTCTGAATTTGTTAATCCAAAAGATTGGTCAACTGGAACCCACCCAATACCTTCAAAATAAGCTTCTGCCCAATCATGTAAGTTCAAATTATCTGGATGTAGCATTAAGCCGCTTTCCCATTTTGCTGGAATTCCATTATAACGTGCAAGCGTAATAAAAGTAAGCGATTTAATTCCACAATCACCATGACCAGTAGCTAAACAATAATCCGAAATATTATCAATTGTTGAATATTCACGAGCTCCCGCCCAAGGGATGTTATCATTAATCCATTTGAAAATTTTCTTTGCTTTAACAATTGGATTTGTCTCATCCCCAACAATCTTTTGGGAAAGCATTTTCACTCTTTCCGTAAATTGAATGTGTGGAAGTCTTTCAGATGTATATTTTTTATAGTCATCCGAATCTGTTTTGTATTCTGTTGCTAAATCGGGAGTTAATTTGTGAAATTCATTTGCGCCAGTAAATTCAACTGATAATTTAAATTCCGTTGGCTTCCCTTTTATTGCGGTTTGCTCGGAGTAAATTGTTTTGTGTGCATATTCGTCAGGCGATACAACATAATTTTCATTATTAATTGAACCTAAATTAGCATCGCTTTGTCGCTCCCCTTTTTCTCTCGGGAATGGTAACCAACATCTTATTACTTCGCCCTCTGGAACTGCATCTGCATTTACAATTAGTTCGTAGTTTAATCGAATTCTTTTTTTCGCAAAGAAAGTTGAATTTGCGTCCTTTTTACTTAAAATTTCTGGAATATAACTTTCTAAAAATTCATCAAGATTGTCCTTAATAATTCCATCAATTTTTTCCTTTTGGAGTTTTGCTTCTTTGTTAATTCTAAATAAATTACTCGCGGCACGATTAAAATAGAATTTATTTCCATCAATAACTTTGAATTCAAGTGAGCCATCATTTTCCCATTTTTTCAAATCGTTAGAAGTTATATTTGGATAATATTTCTTAACATAATTCAAAATATCTGTTTCCGTTTTGCTAAAATCCTTTCTAATTCTATCCATTTTCTCTTTTTGGAAGGATAGTTCCAAACAATCTTCCACAGAAATATTTTCGTTCGTCATTAGTTCATCCACTAATTTTGCTGCTTTAGTAAACTCACCGTTTTTTACAAAGTTTTTTATTTCATTTAAATCCACATTAGAGGCAATTATAAAATTAGAGAGTAATAAGAAAGTTAATATTGTCTTCATTTTAAAACCTTAAATTGATGAATTTAAATATAATATTATCCCTAGATAAATTTGCAATAAATCTATTTTACTTTCATTTTGAGGCAACATTTTCAAAACTGCTTATGATTGCCAATGAAAGCATAATGCTTAGCACTTATATCTCATCGGTTTTGCTTGAACAATAAATTGTATTATTTTGAGTTATAGATTTATTCTTTGTTGCTGAACCAATTGGCAAATAATTGAATAGCTCAATAATAACAACATTTTATTTCATGGGTTTAGGCGAATTAGTTTATGACAAAATATAAAAAAGCATTTATAAATGGAAATATTTATTCAGTAAATCCAAAAGCTAAATGGGCAGAAGCAATTGTTACAATCAATAATAAAATTGTGTTTGTTGGAAGTAACAAAGAAGCAAGTTTGCATATTGATAATTTTACAGAAGTGATTGACCTCGAATGGAAATTTGTTCTTCCTGGTCTTATCGATTCGCATGCTCATATTGTAATGGGTGGTGAATTTTTAATAAGTATTGATTTAACAACTGTCACTTCCCCACAATTATTTTCCGAAAAAATTAAAATTTTTGCGAAAGACAAAATTGGGAAATGGATAACTGGAGGTAATTGGAATCATCATAATTGGGCTGATTCTGAGTTGCCATGTAAAGAGTGGATTGATGAAGATACAAAATCAACTCCAGTATTTTTACAAAGAATGGATTATCACATGGGATTGGCTAATTCGTTTGCGCTTCAGTTGGCTGGAATTACATCTGCAACTCCAAATCCAGCGGGTGGTGAAATTATTAAAGATGTAAATGGTGAACCAACTGGAATTTTAATTGATAAAGCAATGGATTTAATTTATAAAATAATTCCTCAATCAACTGATGAAGTATATGCAAACGCCATTGACGCTGCTATGAAATTGGCTAGAGAAAATGGAGTTACTTCCATTCATGACATTTCATATAATCACCATTTTAGAGCACTTCAAAAAGCGGAACGAGAAAATCGTTTAACTAGCCGTGTTTACTCACGATTATTACTTACAAAAAGCAGTAGTTTTTCTGATATTGAAATTGAACATAATTTTGGAAGTGATTTATTGAAAATTGGCTCAATGAAAGCATTTGCGGATGGTTCACTCGGTTCTGAAAGTGCATATATGTTTGAGCCCTATAACTCCAACCCAAATAATTTTGGTTTACCAATGGAGGAACTTACAAACGGCAAATTGAAAGAGATGATAATTACAAGCGATAAGAACAAACTTCAATGCTCCATTCATGCAATTGGTAATAGAGCAGTTTCAGAATTAATAGATATTGCTGAAGCGATGACTTCTGAAAATCCAGACTGGGACAGACGATTCAGAATTGAACATGCACAAACAATTCGTCCAACAGATATAAAAAGATGCGCAGATTTAGGAATTGTAATTTCAGCTCAACCTTATCACTTATTTGATGACGGCTGCTGGGCAGATGGCGTAATTGGCAAGGAGTGCTTAAAGCAATCTTATTCATTTAAGTCTATGCTAAGTGCTGGAGTTAAATTATGCTTTGGAAGCGATTGGTCTGTTTCCACAATAAATCCTATTAAAGGAATTCACGTTGCTGTTACAAGAGAAACATCGGATGGAAGAAATCCAAATGGTTTAATTCCAGAAGAAAAAATATCTGTTGGGGAAGCAATTAAATGCTATACAATAAATGCTGCTTATGCTGCGTTTCAAGAGAATTTAATTGGAAGTATTGAGGTTGGTAAACTTGCAGATTTTGTGGTTTTATCCGACAACTTATTTACTGTTGAACCTTCTTTAATAAAAAAGATTACAATCATCAAAACAGTTTTTAATGGCAAAGTTGTTTTTGGTAATTGATTTTAATAAATATTTAAATTCAATTTATATACAAAAACCTTCAAGCTAGTTTTAGATTGAAGGTTTTTGCTTTTACATATTTTATACTAGACATTTTTTAATCTATGCACAACTAATCAAATAATGCTTTCTTAGCTTTCTCAAAAATGTCTTCTGCTATCAAACTTCTTTTACCTTCTGTTTCATATCCATTTCCAAAATGTACTAGCCCTTTATGGTTTGTTCGATCTCTTAAATCGTCTCTTTGAATGTCCAATAAATCGCGATAAACTTGATACTGAATTGCAATATCTCCATCAAGCAACCACTTAATTGTTCTACCGTTTTCTTGAGCTTTCATAATTCTACTATTACATTATTTATTTGCCAATAATCTTCGTTGCAACTAATTCTAAACAATAATTTTTTATAAAATACTAGCTTAAGTTACTTACAGCCTTACAAAACTAACAAACAAACCAGTATAGTGGCAACTTACACCTAAAAACTAAATTCGAGTAGCCACCTAAAATCTAATTCAATTTTACTATTTGAAGAAATGCCAGTAAATTAAATTCCAGTTTATTTGTGTTCGGTTATCAATGAAGATAATTTGATTGTTTTTGAGTACTGCTGCACTCTTCTTGAATAGAATTGATTTTTGTTTTTAACAATGTCATTTATTTGAGTTATCTCCTATTTTCTTCCAAATTGTATTTGCTGTAGCACATACTTTACTACTTCCCTGCACTTTTATTGTATGCATAAAAGAATTGTCATAATGATTCCAATTGGTCAAAGATAAAACTGCATCACCAAGTTGTGCTTCTGAAATAAAACGTCCGTCTAAAAACTGCAAATAATAATTGTCAATAATCTCTTCTGGAATTGATTCCATTACCCATTGTAAATATCTAATATTATTTACGTGTTTATTCATATCAGTATCATACCTATTTACATTAAATTCTTTCAAGTAATTTGCAGTATCAATTGGTTCTATCTTTTTAGTAATGTCGTGAATAATACTTTGTTCAGTACACAAAGACCATTTCTCTTTTATTCTATCAAAAATTTTAACTGGTCGCCTTCTTTCAATATCATAAAAAACCCAAAGACCTTTAGCTCTTCCAATAATATTACCTTGCTCATCGTAAATAATATTTTCACGATTTCCCTTAATAAAGGTATAATTAGAAAGCCAAGTTCTAAGCGTAATTTTTTCTTTATAGCTTGGATATCGATACATTTTTACAACACCAGAAACTAATACCCATCCAATATTTTGCCTCTCAAGGTCGTAAAGACTTTCATTTATTGAATAACAATGATCAGCAGCAGTTTCCTCCAGTAGAGTTAAAATAGTAGTTGGCGATGCAACGCCTACCTTATTCATTTCAAAATATCTTAGCTCAAATTGCTTGTCAAAATAATTTTCCACTTTCTCTCTAATAATTATTTGTAATTCATCAAATAGGTCGAAATACTAAACATTCCACCTCTTATAAAAAGCTATAAAGGTTGTATTAAGTCCAATTGTTTAGGTACTTAATTTACAAATTGTAAATCACTCTCTGTTACTATTCATTAAAAGTGTACCACCAATATTCATCAAAAGTGTACCAGTAAAAAAATAGAAAGAGAATCATGATTT
>PCUD01000132.1:0-159 GCA_002786785.1 Ignavibacteriales bacterium CG18_big_fil_WC_8_21_14_2_50_31_20
TGCTGAGACTGGATTATTAGGCTTAATATCATCTATATGGCTTTTTGTTTTGTTCTTTAAAATAGCTTTAACTGCAGAACGGAAAACAAAAAATATTGATGCCAATTATTATAAATTAACCATTTGCATAGGCAGTATCGGGGCGGGTTTACTTGGGCG
>PCUD01000132.1:240-678 GCA_002786785.1 Ignavibacteriales bacterium CG18_big_fil_WC_8_21_14_2_50_31_20
AATTCACATTCATAACAAATTTTCTTTTAACGAGATAAAGTAATTAAAATGAAAAAGGGTTTTTTATTTTATTTGGATTTACATCCTTTCATAAAAGAAGTATTATCCTTTACTTTAAATAAGATATTTTCCCTTATGAAATTTTTTAATCATAATGGTGAAAATTCCTCTGCAACGGCGCTAATATCTCTCGGTCGAATTGGAGACACAATATTCACTCTTCCATCAGTTAAGGCTCTTAAAAAAAAATGTCCAGAACTAACTATCGTATGCTTCCATCATTCACAAATCATTTATGAATTATTCATAGATGATGTAAATTACATTGTCGTTGACGCTAAAGAAATTAAATTTGGTGGAAGAATTATTAATAAGAAGTATCGTTCTTTACTCAAACAATTAAATCCGGAGAAAATATTTGATTTAACCGGTTCAATA
>PCUD01000132.1:807-1941 GCA_002786785.1 Ignavibacteriales bacterium CG18_big_fil_WC_8_21_14_2_50_31_20
ATACTTATTCATCCATTTGCCGGTTGGGCGGCAAAAGAATGGAACATAAATAAATATATTGAGTTGAGCGAATTGTTGCTTTCGGATTATAATGTTAGCTGGATATTCGCACAATCAAATAGTAACGAAAAATTGACAGAACTTTTAAAACTTAAGAAAATTAATTACATCATTACCGGTTCATTAATTGATTTAGTAGAGGAATTAAAATCCTGTTCATGTATAGTGTCCAACGATTCAGGTCCGCTATATTTAGCAAGCGCCTTGGGTAAACCAACTTTTACAATATATGGACCGACAAATCCTGCCTACAGCAAACCTTATGGTCAAAATCACCGGGCTATTTGTAAACAAATTAGTTGCTCGCCCAAAACGGATGAGCAATACTGTCATAAAGACGCGGGAAGGCTCTGCAAATATTATGAGTGTATGGATTTACTTTCTGTGAATGAGGTTTACTCTGAAGTTAAAAGATTTTTAGAAAAATTGAACATATTAAAAAGCAGTTAATGATGAAGGTACTTATACTGTCTGAAGGAAATAGCCCGCATACCATTAAATGGGTGAATGCGTTATCGAATAGAGGAATTAAAATCCATTTAATCAGCCTGACATCTTTTGGAAGTTCAAAATATTCCAAATCCCAAAATCTGACATTTGAATACATGAACATTTCTGGAGAGCTTACAAATAAGACAGATGGCAGTTACGCTAAGATTTCATATCTAAAAACTATTCGACGGATAAGAGAAAGTATTAAAATATTCAAACCGGACATATTACATTCTCATTATGCATCAAGCTATGGTCTGCTCGGCGCTCTAACCAATTTTCACCCTTTTATAATTTCAGCATGGGGATCGGATATTTATAATTTTCCAAGGAAATCTTTACTGCATAAGTTATTGCTGCAATACAATCTTAAGAATGCCGATGCAATATTATCAACAAGCAAAGCAATGGCGGTGGAAATATCCCGTTATGTTAAAGCGAAGATTCATATAACGCCATTTGGTATTGATCTTGAAAAATTTAAACCTAAAAAAATTAAAAAACCTTTTGATGATGAATCAATAGTTATCGGAACGGTTAAAACTTTAGAAGCTCATTATGGAATTGAATATTTAATACATG
>PCUD01000132.1:1959-5479 GCA_002786785.1 Ignavibacteriales bacterium CG18_big_fil_WC_8_21_14_2_50_31_20
AAAATTTAAGACTTTTAATTGTGGGAACTGGCTCTCAGGAGAAATATTTGAAAAGGTTGTGTATGGAATTGAATATTCAAAAGGATGTTCAATTTACTGGTTTTATTGATAATAAAGTTATTCAAGATTATCATAATATGTTAGATATTGCAGTATATCCTTCTTTAAATGAAAGTTTCGGAGTTGCTGTTTTAGAATCGTGCGCATGTGAAAAGCCGGTGGTTGTGTCGGATTGTCCGGGTTTCAAAGAAGTTGTCGAAGATGGGAAAACAGGAATTATCGTTCCAAGGAAAAATACAATAAAATTTGTAGCGGCTATTGAGCATCTAGTTACGAATGAAGAAATGAGAATGCAATTAGGTGAAAATGGTAGAAAAATGGTTGAGCGGTTTTATAGTCTAGATGATTCAGTTGATAAGATGATGAAGATTTACAATTTATTTTATCATTAATTCAATATATAATGGACTCAATAATTTTATAAAAATTTTTATTTGATTAGATATTTAAATAAATTTATACCATCAAAATTACTTTTTATTGATTTCCAAAAAAAAACTCCAAACATAAACAAGCAAACTTCTTGGAATTAATAAATATAGTATCTGCGAATCTGACAAAAAAATCAAAATTCAGCAGTACAAAATCCAGCGTAGGTGGAAAGTAAACTTATCCTCTACTATACTAAAAAAGAGTATTTCGCTCATTGATCAAATGGTTAAGATAATGCCATATCCTGAGATGGGCGGTCGCCTTAATATTCAAATTAATTGCATATGTCTGACAATTATACGCCGCCACAGCTATAAACTAAGTTAAGAAAGATTTTTATCGGCATAAAACTTCATTCATCAAACAAAATAGTTCTCAACTCGAAAATTATCAGAATAATCATGTCTACCGAAGTCTCTTTTTTTATGGTTGGTGGCAATGGTTCTTTTTGGGGAAAAGTAGATATTCTAAAATGGATTTTAGTTTATAGACTTTACTCATAAATTTCACAAGAACAAAAATTAAAATCAGTAAAGCATTTTTAAGATTAAAGGAAATATGGAAAAAATATCGGTTATAATTCCCTGCCGAAATGAAGAAAAATACATTGCCAATTGTTTGAATTCAATTATCAAAAACGATTATCCAAAGGATTTTATTGAAGTATTTGTTGTTGATGGTTTAAGTAACGATAGCACAAGAGATATTGTTGAGGGATTTTCAAAGAAGTATAGTTTTATCTTCTTATTAATTAATGAAAACAAAACCGCCCCCTATGCAATGAACTTGGGAATAGAAAAATCAACGGGTGAATATATTATTAGATTAGATGCTCATGGCGAAATACCGAATAATTATTTTTCTACACTCATTGAGTGGGGTAAAAAATTAAACGCAGACAATACGGGAGCGGTTTGGATTACGGATGTAATTAATAAAACCCCAAAATCACTTTCGATAGTAAAAGTCTTAAGTAATAAATTTGGTGTCGGAAATTCGTTATTTAGAATCGGAATAGATAGTATCAAAGAGGTTGATACAGTACCTTTCGGGTGTTATAAAAAAAGTGTTTTTAGAAAAATCGGACTTTATAATGAACGGCTCGAAAGAAATCAAGATATTGAATTGAACAAGAGATTAAAAAAAAACGGGGGGCATATATTTTTACTCCCCCATTTATTTTCGACGTATTATGCTCGAGAATCTTTCTCTGGCATCGCAAAGAATAATTTTCAGACAGGGTTTTGGAATATGCTAACTGTTTATTATACAAAAACTTTTAGCTCTTTAAGCCTCCGTCATTTTATTCCATTAATGTTTTGTCTGTCAATCATAGTGCCATTAATATTGATGATCTGGTATCTTCCGGCTGGTTTAATATCGGCTGCTATTTTACTGATCTATTTTACTGTCCTGCTCTCAACTGGAATCCGGATTAAAGAAACATCTACGCCGCTTCATCTTGTTTTGTGGGCATTTATTGTTTTACATTTTTCTTATGGATTCGGGTCTGCATTGGGGTTATTCAGAATCGATATTTTATTCGGGAAAACTTATAGATGAAAAATGCTGAATATAAAAAAGCAATCGCTTCCGTATTAGAATGTGAAGCGAATAAAATATTCTTATATTGGAAGGGCAGGGTTGCTCTTTTCGCAGCACTAACTTCAATGGGTGTTAAAAAAGGCGATGAAGTTATTCTTCCTGCATACACGTGCGTTGTAGTTCCAAATGCAATTCTATACTTAGGAGCAATTCCTATTTATGTAGATATATCGGAAGATGATTACAACTTAGACATTAGTAAATTAGAAAACGCAATTACAAGCAAAACTAAAGTAATCATTTGCCAAAATACCTTTGGACTTTCCACTAATCTCGAACAAATATTACGCATAGCTAAAAAAAATAATATTTTTACTATTGAAGATTGCACACATGGATTTGGCGGATATTATGACGGAAAGCCAAATGGCTCTTTCTGCGATGCAGCTTATTTCTCGACACAGTGGAATAAACCGATATCGACGGGAATAGGTGGAATATTACTAGTAAACAATAAACAATTATTAGACGGAGTAATCAAGTTAGAGTCTAAAAAGATAAAACCTACAATTGTCGATACAATTTCTCTTTCGCTTCTATTATTATCCAGAAAATTATTTATCAACAAGTATAGCTACTATAAGATGGTAAATCTTTATAGAATTTTAGGCAAGTACAAAGTAGTTATTGGTTCTTCCGAAGGCACCGAAATAACATCTATAGAAATGCCCGTTAAGTATTTTAAAGATATGTCCAATATTCAAATGATAATAGGGACAAAAAATATCGTTACATTAAAAGAAATAAATGAACGAAGAAAAAATAATTCAATCATTTATACTCAATTTCTAAAAAATAATGGGAAGAAATTCGTTGCAGAAAAATATTTTGAAAATCACTTATTCTTAAAATATCCTCTTATTGTTAAAAACAGAGATCTATTTATCGAACGAGCTAATAAAGAAAATATAATTTTAGGCGATTGGTTTAATTCGCCTATTCACCCGATTAAAAAAAATCTCCATCTATGGCAGTTCGAGCCTGAACTATTTCCTATCGCTATGGAAGTGTCTAAAAAAATTGTTAATTTACCTACAGAATTAAAAAATATAGATCGAGTGATAGATTTTTTAAGGCTAAATCTGGATTTCATCCAGTGATAAATTACACATCAAAAGACAAAATTTATATTAGGGGGACCTAAAAATTAGATTAAACATTACTATAATAGTTGAAAATATTTTTAGGAATACAGCGCGCGTGACAAGCATTTCAAAAAAAGTTTTGAGAAATTACAAATTATTTTGTAGTATCCACCGTGATTTTTTGAGGACACCTAATGGGTTCATATTATCATTTACTAAAAAAATAAAAATTCAATTTTTAGAATCCACATCAACCATGAATGACTTAATAAAAGTTATTTAATAAATTTAACTTATTTCTTGGGTGTAGAAATTATGCATTTTGAATACGGAATTGG
>PCUD01000133.1:0-3603 GCA_002786785.1 Ignavibacteriales bacterium CG18_big_fil_WC_8_21_14_2_50_31_20
CAATACTTCCATAAGGAGAACTTTTTGTAATTTTACCTTTTTCGGAAGTAGGGGAATATTGTCCTTTAGTTAATCCATAAATTTTATTATTGAAAAGGATTATTTTTAAATCAATATTTCTTCTGCAAGCATGAATAAAGTGATTTCCACCAATTGACATTAAATCACCATCACCAGTAGAAACCCAAACGGATAGTTCAGGACGAGCAACTTTAAGCCCAGTAGCAATTGCGGGTGCCCTTCCGTGAATACCGTGCATTCCAAAAGTATCCATATAGTAAGGAAAACGGCTTGAACATCCAATACCAGCAATCCAAACAAAATTTTCTTTTTTTATTCCAAGAGTTGGAAAAACTCTTTGAACTTGTGCTAAAACAGAATAATCACCACAACCAGGACACCAACGGACATCTTGATCTGATTGAAAATCTTTTGAAGTTAAATTTATTTCTTCAACATTTATTTTATCAGTCATTTTTTTCCTCCAAGAATTTCAGCAATTTTCTCAGTAATTTCAAAAGATTTTAATGGTAATCCTTTCATTTTATTAAATTGGATTACATCCACTAAAAATTGATCTCTAAGAATTTTTGCTAATTGTCCCATATTATTTTCTGGGACTAACACTTTATTAAATTTAGAAAGAACTTCACCAAGGTTTTTAGGAAATGGATTAATATATTTTAATTGAGAGCGAGAAACTTTTAATCCTCTATGTCTTGCTTCGTTAACTGCTTCAATAATAGAACCCATTGTTCCACCCCAACCAAGAACTAATAATTCACCATTGCTATCGCCGTCAATTTCTAAATCTGGAATAATTTTTTGCATGTTTTGAATTTTTTCTGCTCTAATTCTTATCATTAAATCATGGTTTTCTGGGTCATGACTTACAGCTCCAGTTATATTCTCTTTCTCTAATCCACCAATTCTGTGTTCAAGACCATAATTTCCAGGCACAGCCCAAGGACGTACAAGGTTTTCATCTCTATCATAAGGATGGAAATTTTCTGGGTTTGTTCTTTGAGTAACGTCAATTTTTTCTAACTCATTTGCATGAGGAATTTTCCAAGGTTCAGCACCATTGGCAATATATCCATCGGTTAAAAGAATTACTGGAACCATGTATTTAAGTGCAAGTCTTGAGGCTTCAATTGCCATATAAAAACAGTCTGATGGGCTAGTAGCAGCAACAACAGCAACAGGAGATTCACCACTTCTGCCATACATAGCTTGCAATAAATCAGATTGCTCAGTTTTGGTAGGTAACCCAGTGCTTGGACCACCACGCTGAACATTTATAATAACAAGTGGAAGTTCTAACATTAAAGCTAAACCAGTTGCTTCGGTTTTTAGAGCTAATCCTGGACCTGAAGTTGAAGTTATAGCTAAGTTGCCACCAAATGATGCGCCAATAGCAGAGGAAATACCGGCAATTTCATCTTCTGCTTGAAATGTTTTTACACCAAAGTTTTTATGTTTACTTAAATGATGTAAAATATCGGTTGCAGGTGTAATAGGATATGAGCCTAAAAATAATGGTAATCCACTTAATTCACTTGCAGCAATAAAACCTAATGCAGTAGCTTCATTTCCAGAAATTGATTTATAGGTACCTTTTGGCAAAGTTGCTTTTGCAATTATATATCTTGACGCAAAAAGTTGAGTGTTTTCACCGTAATAATATCCAGATTTTAATGCTTTTTCATTTCCACAAATAACTTCAGCTTTATTTTGGAATTTTTTTCTAATCCATTCTAAAGTTGGTTCTAAGGGTTCGTTGAATAACCAATACATAAGCCCTAAAGCAAAGAAGTTTTTGCTTCTAGTAACATCTTTTGGTTTAAGTCCACAATCTTTTAATGCTTCAATTGTTAACGAAGTGATTGGAACAGGGAAAACGTTATATTCAGAAAGTGTGTCATCCTCTAAAGGGTTGGAGTCATATTTAGCCAATTTTAAGTTTTTAGAATCAAATGCATCACTATTGCAAATAATTATTCCACGAGGTTTTAGGTTTTTTAAATTAACTTTTAAAGCAGCAGGATTCATAGCAACTAATACATCAGGATTATCGCCTGGAGTGAAAACATTGCTTGAGCCAAAGTGTAATTGAAAACCGCTAACTCCATAAAGTGTTCCTAAAGGAGCTCGTATTTCCGCAGGATAATCGGGAAGAGTACTTAAATCATTTCCTAAAAACGCTGTTGTGTCACTAAATTGAGTACCAGTAAGTTGCATTCCATCACCAGAATCACCAGCAAACATAACGGTTACGTCATTTAATTCCTTAATTTCTTTACCGTTTTTTTCTTTTTTTACCATTGTTTTTCTTAGCTCTTATCTTTTTTAAATAATTAGTTTATTATATAAAATATAAAGTCTAAAATAGTTATTAGGGCTAAATATTCCAACAAAAACTTAAACTAATTAACTTTATTAACCATTTCTAAAAATTCCTTTGCATTTATAAAGCCTGTTAATCTTTCAATTTCGTTGCCTTTTGAATCAATAATAAGTATTGTGGGCATACCAACAATTTTGAATTTATTTCTAATTAATTCTGTTTCTTCCGATAAAGATTTTGTCATATCTACTTTTAAGGCTTTAAAATTAGAAAGTTCTGAAATAATAGAAGCATCTGAAAATGTTAAGGCATCTAGTTCTTTACAAGGTATGCACCAATCAGCAAAAAAGTCTATTATTATCTTATCGTTATTTAGCAATGCTGAATCATATTTCTCCTGAGAATATTTTTCCCAATTTGGAGCCGATTTTTCTACTGGCCATAACATCCATGATGCAATAACAATCATTATAATTGAAAAAATCGATTTGAAAATTCTGTAACCATTTAAATTGTTTGCTAATTTATCAATAAACAACAAATAAATACTTGCTCCAATCATAAAAATAGGTAATAAATAATGAGCAACAATCTTTGGTAATATAGGATTAACGAAATAAATTGCCATTCCAATTAAAATAAAACCAAAAATGTTTCTAACCCCTTCCATCCAAAAACCGGCTCGGGGAAGTGATTTAATTCTTCCAGAAAAAATTGCAAGAAACAAATATGGAACCCCCAAACCTACAGCGAGGAAAAAGAACATAATAAATCCATAAAAAACATCTCCTTTTGCGGCAACGTAGGTAACTAATCCAAGCACAAATGGTCCAATGCATGGTGCCGCAACAACGCCCATGGTTAAACCCATGAAAAATGCTCCTAAAACTCCGCTTCGGGCGCCGCCAGCTTTTGTAATAAGTGAATCTGGAGCTTTTATTTCATAAAGTCCAAACATGCTTAATGCGAGAGCAACAAAAATAGCAGCAATAACAATTATTACAACTGGATTTTGCAAAAGCGTACCAAATATTGCGCCACTCATTGCAGTAACAACTCCAACAATTGAATAAGTTAAAGCCATTCCTAAAACATATAAAACACCTAAGATAAATAGTTTACTTGTTTTTCCTTCACTTTGCCCACCAAAATAGCCAATTGTTATAGGAATAAGTGGATAAACACATGGCGTGAGATTTAACGCAAGCCCACCCAAAAAAACAAAAAGAATGCTCAACAAAAGTCCACTTGATTCT
>PCUD01000133.1:3638-5792 GCA_002786785.1 Ignavibacteriales bacterium CG18_big_fil_WC_8_21_14_2_50_31_20
AATTTAGAAAATATTTCTTGGTTTACTTCGGTAATTGCAGTTGTATTGTCAACAACTTCAACTCTTAAAGTATCTAAAACGCTTGTTGGTGCCATACAACTTGCATCATTACAAGCTTGATAATTAATCTCAATTGGTATTTCCAAAACACCAGTTTTAATTGAATCCGAAATTTTTAGAATTGCTCCAATAAATTCAATTCCTTCATAAACTGAGACTAATTCATCAGAAAAACTAAACGAAACATCCTTTGCAGTTGGATATGTTATTGAAACAATAGATACATTTTTTGATTTAATAATTAATTCTGTTGGGATTAAAAAATTATCTTTTGGGCTATTTGAGTTTATGTGATAATTTTCTAAAATATTAAGCTCAACTGCAATTTTAATTTCACTATTTGGTTGAACCTTATCAAATGAACTAAAAATATTTGTGGAAACATATTTTGTGTCAAATCCAAATTGTGCATTTATTGTACTTGTAAGCAATAAAACTATAATAAATAAATTAAAATATTTTTTCATCCTATTTCCTTTTTAAGTTACTATGAATCATTTACTTTCAATTTAGTATAACTAATAATAAAATTTAGTAAAGTAGTTGACTTTTTTGAATAACCTTTTATGTAAAAACTTATTAAATACTTCTATTTTCTCCAACCTTGAACAATTGGAACCCTTCTTCCATAACTAAATGATTTAGTAGAAACACGCAATGGAGGCGCTGCTTGATATCTTTTAAATTCGCTTCTATCAACCAAAAGTAAAACTTTTTTAACTATTTCGTCATTGCCAATTTTAGCAATAATTTCCTCGGTTTCTTTGTGTTCTTCTAAATACATTTTTAATATTTGATCGAGCAAATCATAAGAGGGAAGTGAATCCTCATCTTTTTGGTTTGGTCTAAGTTCTGCAGAAGGCGGTTTTGAAATTATTTCATTAGGTATAATTTCTGAATCACGGTTAATAAATTTTGAAATTTTAAACACATCCGTTTTGTAAACATCTGCAATTACACCAAGCGCACCATTCATATCGCCATAAAGAGTTGCATAGCCAACAGACATTTCAGATTTATTTCCAGTAGTACAAAGGAGATAATTAAATTTATTTGCAAATGACATAAGATACAGTCCACGAATTCTTGCCTGCATATTTTCTTCTGTAATGTCATTTGGCATTTCTTTAAATGCTGGTTGAATCATTTCGTTAATCTTTTCAAAAACTGGTTGAATGGAAATTTTATCTGAAGTTATTCCAAGATTGGCAATTAATTTTTCAGAATCTTTGATACTTCCTTCACTGGAGTATTGTGAAGGCATCATAACTACATGAACATTATTTTCACCTAATGCTTGAACCGCAATATAAGTTACTAAAGCAGAATCAATTCCACCGCTTAAGCCAATAAGGGCTTTAGAAAATCCAGTTTTAACAGCATATTCTTTAAGTCCGTAAGTTAAAGCAGCAAGAACTTCCTCTTCCATTGAGTTTTCGACTTCAATTATTGGACTATATATTTTAGCTGTATCATAAATAAAAAAATCTTCATCATATTTTTTACCAATTAGTTCAAGTTCACCTTTGGAATTGAAACACATGCTCGCACCATCAAATATTAAATCTGTTTGGGCACCGGTTACACAAACATAAACAAGCGGAAGATTATTTGTTTTTGTCAAAGTTGAAAGCATTTCAAATCTTTCTTTCCTTCTTCCAAAAGCATAAGGGGAAGCTGAAATATTTATGAGTATGGTTGAACCTTTTTCAACTAATCTCTGTACAGGATCTCGATAATATCTTCGCTGTTTCCAATAATCTGCATCATTCCAAATATCTTCACAGATAGATATTCCAAGTTTTTCACCTTTAAATTCATAAACATATACTTCCTTTGCAGATTCAAAATATCTAACTTCATCAAAAACATCATAGTTTGGCAGTAAAGTTTTGTGCTGAGTAAACTGTACTTTGCCATCGTGACAAAGAACTGCAGAATTATAAAGTCCAGTTCCAACCGTATCAAATTCTTCTGTAATAGTCCCAAAAATTAAACCAACTTCTTTAGTAATTGAGGCAATTTCTTTTGTTGCTTTTGTTACTGCATTTCTAAAAACTTTTCGTTCTATTAAATCTTGCGGAGGATATCCTG
>PCUD01000032.1:0-16101 GCA_002786785.1 Ignavibacteriales bacterium CG18_big_fil_WC_8_21_14_2_50_31_20
ACTAACCGAAAATTTACCGCCGTTTTTCCCAGTTAATCCAATAGTTTTACATCCAAGTTCTTTTCCAATTTCAAAACCACGCAAAACATTTGTGCTATTACCAGAAGTAGAAATACCAATTAGTAAATCGCCTTTGTTAGCAAGTGCTTTAACTTGTCTATCAAAAACTCTATCGTAACCATAATCGTTTGCAATTGCAGTAATTGCCGAAGTATCAGTTGTTAAAGCAATAGCAGGTAAAGCTTTGCGTTCTGTTTTGTATCGTCCAGTAAACTCGGCAGCAATATGTTGTGCGTCAGCAGCGCTTCCGCCATTACCAAAAAGCAAAATTTTGTTGCCAGATTTAATAGTTTCAACAACTAATTTGCACGCAAGTTCAATATCATTTTGCAATGAGTTAATTACTTTTTCAGTTGTTTCTTTGTGAGCGTTAAGCTCTTTTAGAATTGTATTTTTCATAATATTAGACTTTCAGCATTAAGAAGTTAGGATTAAAATTTTTCTTAATCTTAATCCTACTCTTAATCTATTCTCTTATTTTTACTACTTTAATTTATTTAATAAATAAACCAGCAACGCATCAGTGCTAACTCTAACCTGTTCCATTGAGTCGCGTTCTCTAACAGTAACTGTTTTATCTTCAATAGTTTGGTTATCAACCGTAATGCAAAAAGGAGTTCCGTTTTCATCTTGGCGTCTGTATCTTCTTCCAACAGCACCTTTTGAATCATAAAACACTTTAATAAATTGACTTAATTCAGCTTCAATTTCTTTTGCAATTTCTGGCATTCCGTCTTTATTAACCAAAGGAAAAATTGCTGCTTTAATTGGCGCTAATTTTGGATGAAATTTTAATACAACACGAAGTTCACCATTAACTTCTTCTTCGTGATATGCATTTACTAAAAATGCCATAAAAGAACGACTAGCGCCGGCAGATGTTTCAATTATATATGGAATAAATTTTTCTTTTAACTCATCGTCAAAATATTGTTGCGATTTACCCGAAAACTGCTGATGGCGTGTTAAGTCAAAATCAGTTCTATTGTGAATTCCTTCAATTTCGCCCCAACCAAAAGGGAATTTATATTCCACATCAGTAGCTTCTTTTGCATAATGTGCCAATTTATCAATAGGATGATCGTGAAAGCGGAGGTTTTCTGTGTCCATTCCAAGATTTTTGTACCAATTAATTCTTCGTTCTTTCCAAGCGTCGTAATGTTCTTTGTCATTATTTGGATTTACGAAATACTGCATTTCCATTTGTTCAAATTCTCTTGTTCGGAAAAGGAAATTTTTGGTGTTAATTTCATTTCTAAAAGCTTTTCCAATTTGAGCAATTCCAAAAGGAAGTTTTTGACGGCTTGAATTTTGCACATTTTGGAAATTTACAAAAATTCCTTGAGCCGTTTCTGGACGAAGGAAAACCACATTATCTTCACTTTCAATAGGTCCAACAAAGGTTTTAAACATCAAATTAAAATTACGTGGTTCGGTAAATTCACCTTTTGTTCCACAATTTGGGCAGTTTGCTTCTTTTAACAAAAGAAAAGCCAATTCTTTCTTTTCCAAAATTGCTTCAAATTTGGTTTCAATTTCTGGATGAATTTGAGTAATAGTTTCAAGTAAAACTTTATTTTCTTCCGAAAGATTTTGTTCAAAATCTTCAAGAATTTTCTTTTTCTTTTTCTCTGCAATAGAATCGCCAAGTGTATCAACTCGGAATCGTGATTTACATTGTTTACAATCAATCATTGGGTCGGTAAAATTTTCAACGTGACCAGAGGCTTCCCACACTTTTGGATGCATCAAAATAGCAGCATCTAATCCTTCAACATCTTCGCGGTAAGTCATTGCCTTCCACCATTCTTCTTTTATGTTACGAAGAAGTTCAACTCCTAATGGACCGTAATCCCAACATCCATTTAATCCACCATATATTTCGCTTGATTGAAATACAAAACCTTTTCTCTTTGATAATGATACAATTTTTTCAACAACATTTTTTTCATTCTGTGCTATAATAAACCTCGAGACAATTATTATTAAAAACTTTAGTGCAAATATATATAATCAGGCAATAAAATAATCCACCAACTTTCTATTTAAGTAGAATCATACCCTTTGTTTGTGAATATGTATCCGTAATTAGTTGGTAATAATAAATTCCACTAGAAAGATTATTTTTGTTGGAACTAAATACAACTTCGTGATTTCCTTTGCTTAAGTTATCATTAACCAACGTTTCAACCAACTGGCCTAACGAATTGAATATATTTAGTTTTACATTTTCGGCGTTTTTAAGTCTAAATTTTATAGTTGTTGTTGGGTTAAATGGGTTTGGATAATTTTGAAACAACTCAAAAGTTTCCGCAATTTGGTTATCTTTTACGCCAACAATAGGACCGCGATAAATAATTCTTATTGCATCAGCCACAACTATTCCGTTAGCATCATCGCTTAATGTAACATTAATGTCAGAATAAGTTGTTGAAATAATATGTGTTAATAAATTCCATTGCCCGCCATTAGTTTGTTGCGATTTTTCAATTAATTCTGTTTGGGAATCGCATTCAATTAAAAATTTAGTATTTGTGGCGTTTTGCGAGTTTGCAGTCCACCAAGCATAAATATCATAAAATCCTTTATTCACATTTTCGGTTTTAAATTCAATGGTATTTTGTCCATTTCCCGAATTTATATAGTAAAAGTCATTTCCATAAAAATCTTTTCCAGAATCAGATGAGTTCCAAAAGGCAGAAGTTTGGGCGGAATTGTTATCAAGAATAATCCTTTCCGAGCTTGAAAGTTGAAGAAATTCTCCAATTCCATAAACGGTTGTAGCTCCAAATTGAAAAAGATTTTCGTTTGTAACCCATTCGCCGTTGGAATATTGGTCGTAAGGCGTTTCGTATGTTAAAGCGAGAATTTCATCGCCGTAATTACTCCACATAAATCCTTCGGGAAAATAGTTTTGAAGGTTCGATTCACGGTAATCAGATTTAATAAAATAAGGTAAATCAGAAATAGCAAGATTAGTAAACTGATATTCGCGGCGATAAAAATAATTTGAAGTTGAACTTGCAGTGTGAATCCAAAAAGTTGGATAAGGAGAAGCTTGCGAATGAAGATTTAGCGCAACCGAAATCACTTTCTCAGAATTGATTTGCTTCATTCTGTTTTTTAATAACAAAACAGCTGATGAAGTTTCAGCATCAGAATCATTCCAATCTCGTTCTTGGTCAACTCCATAATAATTTGTCCGCGAGCGACCATAAAAAACGCCTTCTGGATTATTAAAAGGATATAAATAAAAGATAATGTTTCTTCTGTAATAATCAATTGTTTCATCAATTTTTAGTAATTCCTGCATAATTCCATCAAAATGCCAAGAACTTGGCGTTTCTCCTGGATGTGTTCGTGCATGAATCCAAACACGCAATTTATTTTCGTCTGGAACTGAAGAGTCGGTTAAAACAATTTCTTGAACTGGAAAATTATGTTCAGTAAAACCTAAAGTATCAATTTTTACAAATTCGCTGTTTCCCCATTCAGCTAATCTTTCTTGAAGAAAATTGTATGAATATGGAGTGTAATAAGCCACAAAGACAGTATCTTGATTAAATACTTTTTCAAAATAATTACTTCTTGGTGATTCTGATTCTGAAAAACGAATAAAATCTGTATTGTTATAAGAATACATTGGTCGGTTTACATCGCTATTTGAAATAGTAACTTTTATTAATTTGTCTTCAACTCCACTAATTCTAAAATAAAACCACCTTCCACCAATATCTTCAACAGATTTAACTGAGTATGAAATTGAATCAGTAGTTGTAACAGAAGCAAGATTTCCACTATCAAAATTGGCATCAAATTTTATTTGAGCAAACAAAGATGTAGCAAATAAAAAACATAAAATAAGTTTAAGTTTCATGTAGTATCCAAATTAGAAAATTGAATCCAAAGTTAGTAAATCTTTATCGGTGATGCACGTCACTATAAAACGAATTAATTTGTTTCGAGAGGTTTAAATTTTTAAGTTCTAACTATTAAAAATTAATTATATTTATTTTTGCAGTAAAAAATTGGAGTAATTTTTTTATTTTGAGGGAAATATGAAAGAATTATCAGCAAATAATATGTCAGAAAAAAAAGAAAAAATCAATAGATGGACTTTTTCTTACAAAAACCATTTTTTAGAACCAATTAAATCAGGGCTTTTTGGGTTTGCAATTTTTATTACTATTCTTATTATTGTTAAATTATTTAGTTATCTAATTGGCAGTTACAATTATTTTGCAATTGAAATAACAGATGTACAACTATCCTTAATTGGATTTGTTTTACTGTTTTTAATACGATTTTTAGAAAACTTTAAAGAAACTGAATAGAATTAATTTTTTAATTTTTCCGTAGTATCAGCAATTTGAAGCTTTTCTATTATTTCTGCTAAATCACCTTCCATAATATTAGTGAGATTATATAATGTTAAACCAATTCGGTGGTCGGTAACGCGATTTTGGGGATAATTATAAGTCCTAATTTTATCGCTTCTGTCACCACTTTTAACAATTGATTTTCGAGCAGCAGCAGTTTCACTATTTTGCTCACGTTGTTTCATATCAAACAAGCGAGATTGCAAAACCTTCATTGCTTTAATACGATTTTTAAGCTGAGAGCGCTCGTCTTGGCATTGTACTACAAGTCCAGTAGGGTAGTGTGTTATTCTTATTGCGGTTTCAACTTTATTAACGTTTTGTCCTCCCGCACCACCACTGCGAAAAACATCAATTCTAATATCATTAGGGTCAATTTCAAATTCAAGATCTTCCACTTCGGGCATAACTACAACTGAAGCTGCCGAAGTATGCACGCGTCCACTTCCTTCAGTAGCTGGTACGCGTTGAACCCGATGAACACCGCTTTCATATTTCATTATTCCATAAATTCCACCACCGCGAATAGCCATAACAGCTTCTTTAACACCGCCCATTCCAGCTTCGCTTAAATCCATAAGTTCATGCTGCCAACCTTTTAACTCAATAAAACGAGTATACATACGCAATAAATCGCCAGCAAAAAGACTTGCTTCTTCGCCACCAGTTCCTGCACGTATTTCTAAAATTACATCTTTTTCATCGTTTGGATCTTTAGGAATTAATAGAAACTTAATAGCCTCTTCTAAATTTTGTTTTTTCTCATCTAACTCTTCTAACTCAAGTTGAGCCATTTCACAAATTTCTGCATCCTCTTTTGCCGCGATAATTTCTTCATTTCCTTTTATGTTTGAAATTATGTAATTATACTCATCATATTTGTTAACAATTTGCTCCAATTCACTTCTTTCCCTACTTAGCTGTATAACAGTTTTTTGATTAGATTGAATTTCGGGGTCGGACAACTTTTCGTTTATCAGTTCGTATTTTTCTTTAATTTCTTGTAATTTTTTTATAAAATCCATATAAACTCATTATTTTAATGTGCAAATATAGAAAAGTAGTTATTCATTTACTAAAGTGTGTTATGCAATTTCCCGAAGCTTGTTTAGATATTCTTTTTGGATTTGGATTGACGGAATTTCATTTTCAAAATTTTTATATTCAAATTGTATTTCCATTTCTGAAAATAGTTGATTCAAAGCATCAAACATATTTATGGTCGAAAATTCAACATCACGTAAAAAATGAATCAATTTTAATGTTTTAAAGCCATCAAACCACAGTTGTTTTTGCTTTTGAATTTGTTTGTTGGAAGATGAATTTTCAATAATTTTATTCCAGCTATGCAGAAAATTGTTATCAATCAAAAAATTTGCAAGTGAATTATCAATATTTTTTGCAATATCTAAATAATCTCCTGCAGACAAAATGTCTTCGGAATAAAATGCATTTATCCAATATTTTAAAATGGAAAATGATTTTGGAGAGTAAAGTAAATATTCATTTTGAATTTTATCCAAAAAGCGATTCACCCTTTGCCCAGTTCCAAAAGGCACACGCCACGATCCACGACTTGAAGGAAACACTGCAGTTCCATCAATTTTAACAATTTTGGTAATTTTGGAAAGTTTTTCCATAAAATAAAAATCTTCCGCAGCTTTTCGTTTATTCATTCCCTGAACTTTAACATAGCTTTCGGCAGTGCAAATCATTGTTGAGCCAATTGAGTGATAAGCGTAAGGTGAGTTTGCATATTTTAGTCCCAAAACATAATATCGCAGAAAAATTTCATAATTTATAATAGCAATTTCGTTTTGGGGAAAATCAACAGTTGAATGTTTAAAATTGACATATCCAGCAGAGGCGGTATTATTGTTAAAATAATTTCTTATTGTTGTTAAATAATTTGATTCCACAATACAGTCCGCATCAAGGCAAACAATAATATTTTGCCTTTCTGTTTCATAATTAAATAAAGATAGCGCTAAATCCATTCCAATTTTACGTGCTAAACCAACGCCGCCATCTTTTTCTTCCAACTCAAAATTGTTGGATGAAGCATCAATTAAATCAATATTTAATTTAGTGTTTATTTTGGCGGAATTTTTATTTGCCAATTGTTTTAAGTATTCAATACTTTTTTTATTGTCAATTTTTATTTCTTTGGAAGAACTTTTGAGATTATTAATTACAAATAAAAACAATGTCTCATCAAAATATGTGTCATCATTTTCAGCTAATGATTTTACTAACAATTTTATGTTTTCAAACTCGGATATTGCTGGAATTACAACAACTGTCGTATATTTTTGGTCTTTAGTTGAATAAAAATTCCAATTTGTAGAGGAATGCTTTTTTAAATATTTTTGAATATCTGTTGGCAATATATTATTCATAAGCTAATTGTTTAAAAAATTAGAGACTAATAAATTAGCTTTTTCAATTTCACTAAATTTCATCCAATTAATTAAAATACCTTCTTTTTCCATTTTCCGAAACCATGTCATTTGTCTTTTTGAAAACTGATGAATTGCACTATTTAGTTTTTGAAACATATCATTATAAGTCAATTTGCCATTTAAGTATTTTCCTATAAATTTGTACTCCAAACCAAAGGAATCTAATCTTTCGTATGAAATTCCATCAAAAATTAACTTTTGAACCTCTTCAATCATTCCATTTTCGAGGCGGTATTTTAATCTTGTTGTAATACGTTGTTTAATAATTTCGCGTTCCTCAGCAATTCCAATAACCAAAGTATCAAATTCAATTTTGGGTTGTTCAATTTTAGATTTATTTTCTGCAATCAAAATTGCGTTTATTATTCTACTTTTTTCCTTTATATCTGTAGTGTTATGTTGATTTGGTTTTAACTTATCCAAAATTTTAATCAGCTCATCTTCTTCTATGCTTGTTAAAAACTTTGCACGAGGTGAGCTAAAATCAACTTCACATAATTGGTAATTCATCAAAATGGAGTGAATATAAAGTCCTGTTCCACCAGTTAAAAATGGTAATGTTTTGTTTTTCGAAACTTGATTTATTGTGTTATAAAAATCTTTTTGGAAAGAAAACAAATCGTATTCTTCAGTTGGATTTATAACATCAATTAAATGATAAGTAATTATTTTTCCATTAATCAAATATTCATCAATATCTTTTCCAGTTCCAATATCCATTGATTTATAAACTTGCCGTGAATCAGCAGAGATTATTTCGCCATTAAATTTATTTGCTAATTGAACCGCAAATTTAGTTTTTCCAACAGCGGTAGGACCAAGAATTACAATTAATTTTTGCATACTAACAAATTAAGCAATAGGAAGATTTATTGTCAAAGTTGTTCCAATTCCCAAATCACTGTTTGCAGAAATACTTCCATGATGTTCTTCCACAATTTTCTTAGTTACCGAAAGGCCCAAACCAGTTCCAGTTCTTTTTCCATAGGACATAAAAGGCTCAAAGATTTTCTCGTTAAATCCATTAGGAATTCCAACACCATTATCTTTAATAATAATTGAAACCTTGTCGTTTACTAATTTTGTGGAAAGGGAAATATCACCGCCGTTTGGCATTGCCTCGCAAGCATTTTTAATAATGTGTTTAAATCCTTGATAAAACTCTTTTGAATCTATATTTACACGAACGTCAGCTTCATAATTTGTAACAATTTTGCATTTCATTGATTGCACATACGAATCAACTCTTTCATTAAATTCATTTAATGCTTCTGAAAGATTTACGTTATTACTGCGTAAAACTGATTTTCCTTCAGAATAATTTGAAGTGGATTGTACTAAATCGGCAATATTGTTCAGTTGTTCAAGAAGCATATCAACAACATTAATAACATCCGCAGAAAGATTTTTTTTCTTTAAATGCTCAGCATATCGTTTACTAACAAGAATTGGTTTTTTAATATCCTCAATTAAAAAATTAGCCATTTTGCCTAACGAAGAAATCCTTTCGGTTTTTAACAATTGCTCAACTAAATCGGCATTTTGCAAAGCTAATGCAGCATTTGTAGATAGGGCATAAAGAAAATTTTCGTCCAAGTTCGAGAAAACTCCGTTTTTACTATTTAATAATTGCATAACACCAAGAACATCGTCGTTTTTATTTTTTATTGGAAAGCATAAAACACTTTTAGTTACATAACCACTTTCTTTATCGAAAGTGCTGTTAAAACGAGAGTCAGTACTAGCATCTTTTATATTTACTATTTCTTTATTAGCTGCCGCCCAACCAGCAAAACCATCGCCTATTTTTAGTGTAATTCTTTTTGGCTCATTTCCTTTCAAAACTTTTGACCAAAGCTCGTTTTTGCTTTTATCAACCAAATATAAAGTGCCTCTATCAGCTTCGCAGATTGAAACAGAAACATCAACAATGTTTTTTAATACATCATCAATTTTTACATTTGAATTAACTAAATGAGCAGCTTTGTTAATTCTATCCAATTGGTCAAAAGTCATTGATGTTTGAAATGAATTATTCGAATTCTCATTAATTTCTTTAGTAAAAACGGGAATTTCTGGTTCAATTTCTTCATCATTTAAACTATCAATTTCAGGCTTTTCAATATTGGATATATCTTCAACAATTTTATCATCGGGTAAGCTTTTTTCTTCATTTAATGTAATTTCACTTTCCGTATGTAGCTCAACTTTATTTTTATTTTCTGCAAAATCAACAATATATTTATTTTCGCTTTTAACAGCATTTGCATTAATAGTTGCTAAAATTTCATCACTTTGATAAATTAGTTCATCAACTTCTGATTTAGAAAGCTCAACTAAATAAGTATTACTTATTGCAATTGCTGATTCACTTCTTGGCAAATTTGAAATAAATTCGTCAACTCCCAAAAAATCATTTTCGGAATAAATTATTGAGTTGTTAAACGAATTAAACTGACTTGGTATTAAATTTATTTCACCTCTTACTACCAAAAAGAGTGAATTATTACGCTCTCCAGCGCGGTATAAAAGTTCGCCTTGATTAAGTATACAAACGTTTCCAGAAATTTTATCAAATAACAAAGAATCAAAATCTATATTTTGGAAAAGTTTGTTATCCTTTAAATTAACCTTCACTAATGAATCCATAAATTTGCCTTTTAATTTTGAGAAACAAATCATTTTAGTCTTACGCTATTAAAATATGATATTTTCATAAAACTTGTCTAAATATATTTCATTTCAATAAGTTATGTTAATTGATTATATTTCGCATTCCATTTTTGAGGATAGTAATGATAGAAAGTATGACAGGATATGGCAGCTCAAGTCTGTTATTAAATAGGTTTACTATTGAAGCTGAAATTAAAAGTATAAATAGCCGTTTTTTGGATATTTCGTTAAGATTACCAAGAAGTTTAAATGATAAAGAAATTGAAATACGTAATATTATTAAGCAAAATATTAATCGTGGAAAAGTAACATTAAACATTTATCTTAAGAAAGATGGAGTTGAAAATGGCATTCCAAGTTATGACGAAAAAACGCTTAAAGGAATTGCTGATTTATTAAGAAAAATTAAATCTGATTCGGGTTTAAAAGAAGAAATTCAACTTTCGGATATTTTGTCATTTTATAACGTATTATTTAATGATTCATCAGAATATAGTGACGAAGAATACGAAATGACAAAAACAGTTGTGTTGGATTCTTTAAAAAAACTAAAAACTATGCGAGTAGAAGAAGGCGAGCAACTTATTGCAGATCTTCATAACAGAGTTAACAAAATTGAAAATTTGGTTGACGAAATAGTTTTAATTGGAAGAGCATCGGTTGAAAGTTATTTCCTAAAGCTAAAAGAAAGAGCAAAAGAGTTAATTGAAAATCTTGCAGATTATAATGACAGATTAGCAATGGAATTGGCACTTTTATCGGAAAAATATGATATTACAGAAGAAACAGTTCGATTAAAAAGCCATATAAATCAGTTTAGACAAACTTTAAATAGTGATTTTGAAGTAGGAAAAAAATTAAATTTTGTTGTTCAAGAAATGAATAGGGAAGCCAATACTATTAATAATAAATCCGTTTCACTTGAAGTTTCAAACAGAGGTTTAATTATAAAAGAAGAATTAGAAAAAATTAGAGAACAAGTTCAAAATATAGAATGATTTATGAGTAAAATTTTTGTAGTTTCAGCACCAAGTGGAGCAGGTAAAACAACAGTTGTAAGAAGTGTTCTTCCTAAATTTCCAGAAATTACATTTTCTATTTCTGCAACTACTAGAAGCAGAAGAGATTTTGAAATTGATGGTGTTGATTATTTTTTTATGGATGAAACAGAATTTAAAAAGAAAATTGAAGCTAACGAATTTGTAGAATGGGAAACTTTTTATGGTTATTATTATGGTACTTTAAAAAGTTTTATTAATTCGGAAATTGAAAATGATAAATCGGTTCTTTTAGAAGTTGATGTTAAAGGTGCTGTTAAAATAAAATCAGTTTATCCCGAAGCAATTTTAATTTTTATTTTACCGCCAAGTATTGAAGAGTTAAAAAAGAGATTGATTAAAAGGAATACTGAAACAGAAAAAGATTTACAAAAAAGGTTTGAAAGAGCCAAAATGGAAATAGATTTCCAAGATCAGTTTCAATATAAAGTTGTAAATGACGATATAGAAAACGCAAGAGAAAAAATTTATAATATATTAAAAAGTGAATTAACCAAGGAGAATTAAATGGCAATTCAACCAATCGATTTAAGAAAAATAGACGGTAAAGCCGAAAATATTTATGAAGCTATAATTGCTGCCGGAAAAAGAGCACGTCAAATTAATGACGAAAACAGATTAGAATTTAATCAGCTTATTAGCACAATAATTCCAGCAGCTGAAGATGAATTTGAAGAACGTGGCAATCCAGATCAAGAAAGAATTTCCCTTCAATTTGAAAAAAGAGAAAAACCACATCTAAGAGCTTTTAATGAATTATTAGATGGTAATCTAAATTTTAGATATATAGAAGAAGAATAAATATTTTTGATTAGCTAAAAATTGAATTTAAAAGAAAATTTAATACAATTGCTTCAAAATCAAAAAGAAATTTTTGGCGATGATTTATATACTTTAATTGAAATAAGCGAAATTAAATATAATAAGGAAGTTGAGCGAACTTTGGTTTCATCCGAAAAAAATATTAAGAAAGAAAAAAAAGAACAAAATCCAACAGTTCAAAATTTAACTAAATTTGATAGTATTTTAACGCTTGATGAGTTTAATAATAAAATTAATACTTGCCAATTATGTGGACTTTCTGAAACGCGTAATAAATTTGTTTTTGGTGAAGGAAATCCAAATGCTGATTTAATGTTAATAGGCGAAGCTCCTGGTGCCGAAGAAGATAAAAGTGGCATTCCATTTGTTGGTAGAGCTGGTAAATTATTAAATGATATTTTAATTGCTATTGGCTTTAAAAGGGAAGATGTTTTTATTGCAAATATTCTTAAATGTCGCCCACCTAACAATCGCGACCCTTTGCCAAGTGAAAGAGAAGTTTGCAAACCTTATTTGTATAAACAAATTGACTTAATAAAACCAAAAGTAATTTTATGCCTTGGTAAAGTTGCCGCAAACGTTCTATTAAATAATGACGAATCGCTCACTAAAATGAGAGCGAACGTGTATGAAATTACTGGAATTAAAACTATGGTAACTTACCATCCAGCTGCTTTGTTGCGAAATCCAAATTGGAAAAGACCAACTTGGGAAGATGTGCAAAAAGTAAAAAAGATATACGATGAATTACATAAATAAATATTCTGTGCAAAGGATTAGAAAAAATTAAATTCATTGCACACATAAATTCAGCAAAAAAATGAATTAGTGAGCAACTAAATGGATTCCGAAAAAGAAAATTTCAACTTTGAAAATCTAAAAACATCATCAAAGCAACCACCATCTGCCATTGAGGTTGAAAGAGAAATTCTTGGCGCAATGTTGATGGATAACGATGCAATTCCAAAAGTATTTGAAATATTAAAGCCCGATTCATTTTTTGACCCTAAGCACAAAATAATATTTAAAGCAATCCAATCCTTATACGAAGCAAATGAACCATTAGATACAGTAATTCTTTATGAAGAATTGCAAAAGCAAGGCAAAACGGATGAAGCTGGTGGTGCCGCATACATAAGCAAACTTGCTCAAGATATAGCTTCGGCTGCAAATGTGGAATATCATTCAAGAATTGTATTAGAAAAATGGATTCTTCGAAAACTAATTACAACTTCGCTTGATGTTGCAACTTCGGCATTTGATTCAAAAGAAGATGTGTTTGATTTACTTGACGAAGCTGAACAAAAAATGTTTAATATTTCGCAAGAAGGTACTAAAGAATCATTTACTTCAATGAAAACAGCGGTAAGAGATGCTTGGGAAATGATTGAAGCAATAAAAGCCAATAAACTTGGCTCCATTGCTGTTCAAACTGGATATTTTCAATTGGATGAAATACTTGGCGGCTATCAAAAATCGGATTTAATTATTATTGCCGCACGTCCTTCAATGGGGAAAACAGCATTTGCTCTTTCATTTATGCGAAATGCTGCTATTGATTATAATGTGCCTGTTGCATTTTTTAGTCTCGAAATGTCAACAGTACAACTTGCGTCAAGATTAATTTCTGCTGAAGCTAGAATGGATGCACATAGTTTAAGAACTGGTAATTTTAGAGATTCTGATGGACAGAAGATTAGTAGAACAGTACATAAACTAAGTTCGGCTCCAATTTATATTGATGATACTCCTGGTCTTTCAATTCTTGAAATGAGAGCAAAATCACGCCGATTGCATAAAGAAAAAGGAATTGGATTAATTGTTGTTGATTACCTTCAGCTAATGAATGCTGGAAGCAAAGTTGAAAGCCGTGAACGAGAAATATCGTTAATTTCTCGGTCATTAAAAGCACTTGCAAAAGATTTAAATGTTCCTGTAATTGCGTTATCACAGTTAAATAGAGCTGTTGAAGCAACTTCGGATAAAAGACCAATGCTTTCACATCTTAGGGAATCGGGAGCAATTGAGCAAGACGCCGATGTTGTTATTTTTCTTTACCGTCCAGAATATTATGGAATTACTCAATTTTCTAATGGTGATACCACCGAAGGTGTTGCCGAAATTATAATAAGTAAACAACGTAACGGTCCGGTTGGTGATGTTAAATTAAGATTTATTAAAGAATATGCACGTTTCGAAAATTTAGATTTGTTTCATAACAATGTTACTCCTCCTTATAGTAGTGACGAGCAACCACCAATGGACGATTTGCCAATTTAGTCTTTAAGTTATATTGAAATTATTGTGCTGTTTTTAATCCAAAATAATTCAATTTTTGGAGAAAGTACTTTTGAAAATGTTTAACGTGAACATAACACAAGAGAGTTTCTGCAAAATAATGAATCTGTCATTTCAAACCCGTTTTGTGGGTGAGAAATCTTTCAAATTGTGCGAGATTTCTCTCCCGAAAAAACATCGGGATCGAAATGACAAAGAGATAAATCCTTATTTTGCAGAAACTTAAAGGATAAAGACTAACAATTTTAAAAATAGAGCAATGCAAATATTTTGGGTTTAATTAAAACAATAAATTATTATTTTGTTGAATCAGAAATAATTTTAGGCTAATTATGAAAAAGTTATTTGAAATTTCTAACAAAGATGTAAAAAATGTTATCGGGCTTATGTCGGGCACTTCTTTAGACGGAGTTGATGTTGCATTAGTAGAAATTAGAAACAATTGGATTGAAACAAGAATTAATCTACTTGGATTTATTGAATATCCATTTCCAGAAGGACTAAAAGCAATAATACTTCGTAATTCAGTAAAAGAATCGAGCAACGTTGAGGATATTTCACAACTTAATTTTTTAATTCCTCAAATATACGCCGAAGCAATTAATACATTATGTGAGGAAATTAATTTTGATAAAGATAAAATTGATTTAATAGGTTCTCACGGACAAACAATTCAGCATCTTCCAAAAGCTACTAATTATTTTGAGCACCAAGTTGCTTCAACTTTACAAATTGGTGACCCCTCGGTTTTGGCGAAACTAACGGGCAAAATTACTGTAGGCGATTTTCGTCCAAGTGATGTTGCTTTGGGTGGACAAGGTGCGCCACTAGTGCCTTACTTTGATTTTTTGCTATTCCATTCAAACGAAAAAAATCGTGGATTATTAAATATTGGTGGAATTTCAAATATTACAATTTTGCACAAACAAAAGGGACAGAACAATGTTCTTGCTTTTGATACAGGACCTGGCAATATGATGATTGATATTTTGATGAAGCGGTTTTTCGATAAAGAGTTTGACGAAAATGGCGATATTGCAGATTCTGGAAAATTGAATGAAGATTTATTAATTGCTCTTATTACAAAAGATAGCTTTATTGAAATGGAGCCCCCCAAATCTACTGGCAGAGAGTATTATGGAATGGAATTTTTAGTCCCACTTTTTGATGAATTTAAAAATGTTGCTCCAGAGGATTGGCTGCATACAATAACAAAATTTACTGCTTATGCTGTTTATCGAAATTATGAAAAATTTGTTGAAGAAGAAACAAAATTGAATGAACTTTTTATTAGTGGTGGTGGGGCAAAAAATAAATTTTTATATCAATCCTTAGCACAATATTTTGAAAACGTTGAAGTTAAAGTAATTGACGAAATTGGTGTTTCATCCGATGCTAAAGAAGCCATTTGCTTTGCTGTGCTTGCAAACGAAACAATTTGTGGAAATCCATCAAACATACCAAGAACAACCGGAGCTAACAGATCAACTATTCTTGGTAAAATTTGTTTGCCATAAAAGGGATTTTTTTTATTTTGAACCAAAATGAGAACCGAAAGGAATTATTTTTCCACTATATGTTAAAGCGAATTACATTATATTTTAATAACTTACGCATCGTTAAATAATTTTTTTCTAAAAACCGAATATGCGAAAAATACTAATATTTACTTTTTTTATTGCATCTTTTTCCTTTGCGCAAATAAGCAGCCAAGTTGGATGGATGAGCAAGTTTGGATTGGCTGGTGGATTAACAACCTCGTGGATTTTCCCCAATTTTAATGAAATAAATAAACAACTTCCTTCATTTGGAATTAATGAAAAATTTGATGGTGGAATTTTAACTTGGGGCGGAAGCGGTTATGTTTATATTATGCTTGTTGATGATTTGCGAATTGGTGGAATGGGTTTTGGCGGAACTAAGTCTGTAATATCCAATTCAAATGGTTTTAATAGAGAAGTAAAATATGGCTTAAGTGCAGGAGCTTTTACAGTTGAATATACACTCCCATTTGTGAAAAGAGTTGCAATTTCATTGGGTGGAATGATTGGTGGTGGAAAAATTACTATTGAACAATTCCAAAATAAAAATGACTTTGCGTGGCAAGAAACTTGGAATGAATTTAATAATTTGAATGGAACTGATAATATTAGTCGTAAAATGGAGAACAACTATTTTACTATTTCACCTACAATAAATATTGACGTTCCTTTAACTAGGTTTTTTGCATTAAGAGTTGGAAGCGGTTACCAATTTACATTGAATGAAAGTTGGACAATTGAAAACGCTAAAACTCTTAAAAATGTTCCAAGTTCTGTTAATGGAAATGCCTTTTTTATCCAAACTGGA
>PCUD01000032.1:16132-26086 GCA_002786785.1 Ignavibacteriales bacterium CG18_big_fil_WC_8_21_14_2_50_31_20
AAAAAATAATGTTACACAGAGAACCCCAGAGTAGTCACAGAGGTTCACGGAGGAGAAATAATAAGAAAGGAAGGCAAAAATGGTTGAAAATCAATTAACTGAAATAATTATTGGTTGTGCAATTAAAGTTCATAAAATACTTGGACCTGGTTTATTAGAATCTGCATATCAAGAGTGTTTGTATTATGAGTTGAAAAAAGCTGGTTTGAAGGTGGAAAAAGAAGTGCCAATGCCAATAATTTACAAAGAAATTAAATTAGAGCATGGATATAGAATGGATTTTTTAGTAGAGGATAAAGTTGTAGTTGAGCTAAAAACGGTTGAATCTTTTACAAGTGTCCATTTAGCTCAAGTTTTAACATATCTTAGATTAGGTAAATATAAGCTTGGATTACTAATAAATTTTAATGTCACTAAATTAACAAATGGATTAAAACGAGTAATTAATTAAATAGATTTTTCTCTGTGGTTCTCCGTGCCTTCTCAGAGGAACTCTGCGTAATAATTCTCTCTTTTTTAAAAAGGAAAATAAATAATGAAATTAAAAATTCTATTTTTGGCAATAATTTTAACCACAGCGTTAACAGCTCAAGATATGAACGATATACAGCAGAGTTCATTTGCGGCTTTAAACAAAATCTCTGTTACAATCGGCGGCGAATTTATAACAAATGGTACTTTTCCAGCGGCGACAACTGAACGTGTGGATGAGTTTATTACAAGATATTATAACCAATTCCGTTTAGCATATCTTACAAGTTCCACAGATGCTCGTTCTTTTAATCAGTTAAAGGCAGAATTAAATGAATATGCCGAACGTGGAATAGTTCTAAAACATTTTGATGGAACAGAACAGTTAATTGACTTACAAAAATTTAGATTAACTGCAAACTATAATGAAAATCCTTATTTGCTTAATGGCGATGTGCTTATTTTCCCAAAAGTTGATTGGCATCGCAATTTTATTGAAGTTGAAGGTGCAGTAAATAAGCCAACACAATTCCAATTTGTTGAAGGAGATGATCTTTTAACCGCAATACTTTTTGCAAATGGAATTAACCCAGCTTACGAAAATGTTAATACAATTGAAATTACGCGTTTAAGCTATGATGGAATGAATGAAAAAATAATAGTTAATAGTTTAGAGGATAATCCTAAATTAAAACGAGGCGATAGAATTAGAGTAATTGCTAATGAAACTCAAAAAAGGGATTTTAAAGTTCTTATCGAAGGCGAAATAAACAAACCTGGTTATATATTTATTACAAAGGATAACACAACCATTAAAGAAATAATTGAAAAAGCTGGAGGATTTAAAGAATCTGCCGATTTGAATAACGGTGAATTAATTAGATCTAATTCAATCACAAATACTACTAATGTTCCTTTTCAAGATAGAAGACGAGCTTTTAATTTAAGAGCTCTAAATAGACAAACAGATTTATTAATGATGATTAGAATGGCAGATATTGAAGCAGAAGATTCACTTAGTCTTATTTACGATAACCAACTTCGTAATGCTAAATCTATAGTTACTGTTGATTTTAGTAAGGTGCTTGAGGATAGTTCCGAAAACAGTAAATTTATTGTAAAAGATGGGGATATTATTTATATACCAGAAATTACAAATTTAGTAAATGTCTTTGGACAAGTTCTTAACCCAGGTTTTGTTGATTTTGTTAAAGGACAAGATTACAATTATTATATTTCAAAATCTGGTGGATTTGGTGGAAGAGCAAAAGATGCAGTTTTTCTTATCAAAAATAAAACACGCGCTTGGATTAATATGACAGATAATGATAATAAATACGAAATAGAATCTGGAGATTATATTTGGGTTCCCAAAGATATTCCACGTAATTTTGATCATTACTTAACAAGAGTTTCAAAAATAGCAGCAGTTGTGGCTGGCGTTGCAACAGTATTTTTAATTTTTAAGTAAAAAATGAATGTTGAAAACCAAAATATAGAGACTAAAAGTGTTTGGAAAGATGAATACTTAAAATGGGTTTGTGGGTTTGCAAATGCCAAAGGTGGAACTTTATTTATTGGAATTGATAATTCTGGAAATGTTGTTGGAGTTCAAAATTATAAAAAGTTGTTAGAAGATTTACCTAATAAAATTGCAAATATTTTAGGAATTTCTGTTGAAGTAAATCTCCTTTCTGAAAATGATAAGTTTTTTATTGAAATTAAAATAGATTCTTATTCTAATCCTATTTCTTATCAAGGTCGTTTTTATTTCAGGAGTGGAAGTACTATTCAAGAATTAAAAGGAAATGCTCTTGAAAAATTATTATTGAAAAAAATTGGTAAAAAATGGGATTCTATTACTGCTGAAGGATTTACAATGGAAGATTTGTCTGAAACTGCCATTAATATATTCCGCAAAAAAGCTTCAAAAAGTAAACGTGTTCCAATTGAAGATATAAATGAAAGTAATGAAAATCTTATAAAACTATTAGGATTAACTAACAACAACGAGCTAAAACGTGCCGCAGTAATTGCTTTTGGAAAAAATCCTGAGCAACTAATAACAGGTTCATACGTTAAAATTGGTTTTTTTAGAACTCACTCCGATTTGCTTTATCAAGATGAGATATACGGAAGCTTATTTGAACAAGTTGAAAAGACAATGGATTTGCTTACAACAAAATATATGAGAGCAAATATTGCTTACGAAGGGTTAACTAGAACAGAAACTTATGATTATCCAGAAGAAGCATTACGTGAAGCCCTTTTAAATGCTTTAATACATAAAGATTATACAAGTTCTAACCCGGTTCAAATAAGTGTTTATGGTAGTTGGATGATGATATACAATAACGGCGAATTACCCGAGAATTGGACTATTAAAACATTGACTGATAAGCACACTTCTGAACCTGCCAATCCAGATATTGCTAAAGCCTTTTTTCGGGCTGGATATATTGAAATTTGGGGTAGAGGTATAAGAGATACTATTGATTATTGCATAAATGCAGGGTTACCAAAACCATATTATAAAAAAATGGGACCTGGTTTAGCAATAGTTTTTGAAAAAGAAATAGGTGCTAGTAATTTTGGAATAATTGAAGACGAAACACCACCAAAAACTTCGGAGAAAACTTCGGAGAAAACTTCGGAGAAAACTTCGGAGAAAATTCTGGAAGCTATTTTTTCTGATAAGAAAATTACTATTTTTGAACTTGCCAGAAAACTTGGAAAAACTACAAGAGCCGTTGAAATGAGCATTATGAAGCTTAAAAGTGATGGTGAATTAGTAAGAATTGGCTCTGATAAAACAGGTTATTGGGAATTAAAAAGCAACTATAAAATTTCGGAACGATTCGGAAAGGACTTCGGAACGATTCGGAAAGAATTTCGGAATGAATTTTCTCCGGATGAGCTACAAACATTACAACTAATAGGTGATGATCCTAAAATAACGGCAAAAGAAATTGCAGATGAATTAAATAAAAGTTCAAGAACTATTGAAAATTATATTAGCAAATTTAGAAAATTTAAAATTGTTAAGAGAGTTGGTCCCAAATTAGGTGGTTATTGGGAAATAGTTAAAAAATAATTTTAATTTGAAATGTGTGGAGAAAACTATTTATGAAATTTTGGAATATTTTCAGAAAAGAAGTATAGTGAAAGCTAAATTAGAAATAGGATTAAATAATTTATTAAAAAAAACGGATTAATATAAATCCATAATTGAGAAAAATATATGTCAGAAATTAAAGAAAAAAGAGAAGTTTCATACACAGATTATCTTTCAATTTTATTAAAATGGAAAAAATTTTTAATTATAAATTTATTAGTTGTTGCAATAATTACTACCGGAATTACTTTCTTAATTCCAGAAAAATTTAAAGCCGATTCTACTATTATGATTCAAGAATCATCTGGCGGGGGTTTGTTAGGCGGAATGATGCAGGACATAGGCGGTGTTTTTAGTAAAGCTTTTGGTGGCGGAGGAGGAAATACCGAAGATAAGTTATTTGGATTTCTTGCAAGCAATCAAATGTCAGAAAAAATAATTGAAAAATTTAATTTGGTTGGATATTACGAAATTACAGAATATAAAAGAGCTAAAACTCTAAAAGCATTTAAAGATGATTTTAAATTTGACTTAAATGATAACGGCTTTATTGAAATAAGTATGATTCATAAAAATCCAGAAATTAGTGCAGAAATTGTAAATTTTGCTACTTCAGAACTTGATAAAATGAGTCAAGAATATGCTATTACATATGCAAAAAAATATCGCGAATTTGTTGAAAAGCGATACTTTAAAAATATGAATGACTTAAAAGATGCTGAATTAAGTTTAGAAATATTTCAAAAAGAAACAGGAATCTTTGCTATTCCTGAGCAAATTGAAGTAGCTTTTAAAGCTTATGCAGAATTAGAAACTCAACTTTCTCTTAAAGAACTTGAAAGAGATTTGGTTAAAGAAACACAAGGCGAAAATAATCCAAGTGTGGTTGTTGCAGAATCACAAGTGAATTTGCTAAAGAAAAAAATTAGTGATTTAAAAAGCGGAAAACAATCAGATAATTCTCTCATTTTCTTAAAAATTGATGAACTACCAAATGTTCAATTACGATTTTTACAAATAAAACGTGAATTGGAAATACAAGCAAAATTATTAGAATTTACACTTCCCATGTATGAACAAGCAATGATGGAAGAACAAAAAACAATTCCAACTATAACTATAATTGATAAAGCTATTGCTCCTGAATTGAAAGATTCGCCTAAAAAAGCATTTATAATTTTATCAATCTTCTTTTTAGCATTATTTATACAGTTACCTTTAATTTTTAGAGGTTACAAGTTAGCCAACTATGCACCACAAAATAACTTTGAAGAAAAGGAAAAAAGAATTTTTGACAAAATTGTAAAATTGTATAAAATAAAAGAATAGCAAGAATGATTTTTTTAATACTTAATATTATCTTTTTTCTTTCACTTTGGATTAGCAAGTATATTTTTAAAAAATGGATAAATCCTCTATCGATTTATACTGTTATTTGGTTTGCAATGCTTAGTTTTTATCATCTCAAACTAATTAATTATGATGACTTAAGTAGTGAAACTTGGTTTGTTATTGTTGCCGCACATATAAGTCTTTTTTTAGGCAGTATAACATATTTTACTGCGTTTGATGCTCTAAAATCTAAGCAAAAAAAAAATGAATCATCTAATAATCTGCCAATAATATTTTATAACGACGGTAAAATATTATTTTGGCTTGCTCTAATTTTTGGATTAATTGGATTATTTAGTGCATTCCATACTTGGTTTGTTTTGTTAAAAATTTACAATAGCGTTTTTGAAATATTAGGTCATCTTGGAAAAGTTTATCAAATGAGAGTTGAGGGAGAAATAAAAGGTGTTATACCATACTTATCAATTTTTATTTATGCCTCTATCTTTTTTGCTGGATTATATAGCGCATATAAAAAAAAGATAAAAATAATTTCCTTTTTACCACTAATTGCGATAATTATTAAAAATACAGCATTAGCTGGAAGAGCTAGTATTCTGCTTGGGTTTCTTGAGTATGTTTTTACATTTATTTTTTGTCTGTTTTTCATAACAACAATTCATAAAATTAGTAAATGGGAAAAGCGGCAATTGTTTTTTCAAGGATTAATTGTAATTCTTCTTTTTACTCTCACAATTGTTGGTATAAAGAATTTAAGAGGTTCTGTTGAAAGTTTTGAGGGTGAAACAAGGGCTATGCAAAAATTACAAGAATCTCCATTTATTTCTCCCTCAATCTATTTATATTTAAGTGGGCATGTTGGTGTATTAAATAAATTTTTAGAAAAGTCTAATGAAAATGTTAGATTAGGAGAAAATACGTTACAGTTTGTTTATAATTTTGCAAGTAATTTTGAATTGACGGAAAGACCAAACGGATATCAAAAAGCATATTATATTCCAGTGTGGATAAATACTGGAACATATTTAAGAGAACTAATCGTTGATTTTAGCTTTCCTGCTACTTTGATAATTCTTTATTTTTTTGGACTTTATATCTCATTTTCTTGGGTTCAGTTTTATAATGGATCAAATTTAAATTATTTAGTTGTTCTCACTTTTTTAACTTTGATACTTGCGGTTTCATTTTTGATGATTGTAACTCGTTTAGCTGATTGGATTTTAAGTTTAGGTTTTATTTTGCTTGTTATCAAAGTGACTGAAATTATGATAAGAAACAGAGTTGTTAGGGAACTGCATTAATGACAACAAAACTGAAATCGATCAGAAACAATATTTTTTCAGTTTCAATTGCTCAAATTATTTCGCTTTTGCTTAATATTGTTACATTTGGCATAATTGCGCGTGTTCTTTCTATTAATGATTTTGGTACTTTTAATTATTTATTGGCAATTATTGGTTTTGTAGCAAAATTTATCGATTTAGGAATAAATCCAATTGTACTTCGAGAAACAACAAAAAACGGTAATTTTAGTGAATATTTAAGTTCTACATTACTTGTAAAATCAATTTTAATAATACTTGTACTTATAATTATAAATTTATATTCACTAATATTTACAAATTCCTTTACAGAAAATTTATTATTAAATCTATTTACAATTAATGTCTTTTTTTCAAACAAATACACAAATATTCGCGAATTATTAATAACTCCCTACAAGGTATCGTTAAAAATGGGTTATCCCATGTTATTGGTATTGTTAGATGGCGTTTTGTTATTAGTTTTTTCATTATTTATAAATCCAAATCAGAATGCGCTTATCCTTTTCGGCTTAGCTTATGTAATATCCAACATTCCATCAACAATAGTTTTGATAATAATGCTTAGAAAACAAGAAAATCTTAAGTTTTCGTTTAATAGTGGCATATTTAAGTCGTTATTAAAAATGTCGTTACCTATTTATGGATATGTTGTTCTAATGGTAATTTATAGTCAAATAGATACAGTTCTAATTGGAATTTTCAATGATGAAAAATCGGTTGCGTTATATAGTTCAGCAATTAGGTTATCAACGCCTTTTATGATTTTTGCCTCAGCAATTACTCTAACCTTCTTTCCATTAATTGTAAATAAAATCAAAAACAATGAAAATATTTCAAAATTAGTAAGTTCAGTTTTTACTATAATTTTTCTTTTTTCAACAATTATTTCAATATTTGTCTTTTTTCATTCAAAAGATATTATTGAATTAGTTTTTGGTCAAAAATACATTTTGGCAGTAGCACCACTAAAATATTTAGGAATTTCCATTGTGTTTTTATTTATAAACTTTTTTATGGTTGATTTGTTAACTGCTTTAAATAAGCAGAAAATGAGTTTTATTTATGGAGTATTGATAAATATATTTTCAATTCCACTATATTTTATTTTCCTAACAGATTATTCATACATTGGTGCAAGTATTATTAAATTAGTGGCAATTTTCGTTGGAAGTTTATATCTATTTTATATGCTTCAAAAAACAATAAAATTGAGGATAAATTATTTCAAAATAGCTATTTGGTTGGCTATAAATATATTATTTTTCTATTTTTTGAGCAATTTAAGCTTTCATATTGTTGTTATTCCAGAACTTATTTTTGTCACTATATCTTTATTAGGGTTAAATATTCTTAATTATGATGAACTTTATACAATTTTAAGTACTGTTAATTTAGAAAAGTATTTAGCTAAAATTAAATTTCTGGTAAATAGATGATTTCAATAATTTATGTCTATTACAATAATTCCGATGTTATTTTTGACTCAATTAACTCTGTGTTAAATTCAAAAACCAAAATTGATTACGAAATAATAGTTGTTATAAATAAATGCACCGATATAAAAATTGAGGAATTGCAAAAAATATCATCCAAAATTTCAATAATTGAAAATGAAACTAATTTAGGTTTTGGAAAAGCAAACAATATTGGGGTAAAAAATTCAAATGGAAATTATATCCTAATTCTTAATCCTGATACTCTTTTACAAAACGATGTCTTGGACAAAATGTACGAAATAATGGAAAAGGACAAAGAAATTGGAGGAAGTATTTGTAAATTAGTTGATGAAAACAACAATTTGCAAGAAACTGTAATTAGAAAAAAAATTGATTTTATGTTTTTTGTTGTTCAACTTTTCTTCTTGTTTAAAATTCCATTACTAAAAAGATTTTTTAACAAAAAATATTATTATTCGAAATCAGATTTTTTAGTTGAACAATTTCCAGATGTTATTTCCGGTGCTTTTATGCTATTTAGAAAGGATATATATTTACAAGTAAATGGGTTTGATGAAAACTTTTTTATGTACGTTGAAGATATTGATTTATCAAAAAGAGTTAAAGAAATATCAAAATTATACTACTATCCAAATGTTTCAATAAACCATATTGGAGATACTACATTAGGTAATCAATATGTGAAGGACAAAATAATAATGAATTATACAAGTCTATTTTATTTTATTCAGAAATTTTATGGAAAGAGAAAGCTGTTTTTCTTTAAAATTTTAGTGTTTTTAAATGGTATTTTATTCATGCCTTTCGCAAAATTGATTAAAAAAGAAAAAACGAAGAATATGATAATAAATAGAAGCAAACTTTTTGTAAATGTTTTTAATCGGAAGTTTTATAATGCCTAAAGTTTTAGTTGTTTCTGCAGTAAATGTTTTAGATGATCCACGAATATTTTATAAGTTGGTTTTATCCTTAAAAAAGGAATTTAGCGATATTACTTTTATGGTAAAATCAGAAAGGAAACAAGAATTTTATCACCATTCAGTACGAATTATCCCTATTCCAATATTTAAAAGTATCTTTTTAAGGTTTTTAATTTTGCATTGGATTATTCTATTTAAAACTATTCGTGGAAAATTTGAAATTGTTCAATTTAATAATCCTGAGCTAATTTTTGTTGCTTACATATTAAAAAAAATATTTAACAAAAAGATTGTTTTTGATGTGCACGAAAATTTTAGAGACTCATTTATTGATAAACGTTGGCTTCCACTTTTTGTTAGAAAAATTATTAAAGCAATTTATCCTAAATTTGAAGATAAATTCGTTAAAAGCTTCGATTTGATAATAATTGCAGAAACTTCCTATGGTAAAATTTATGGTAAACGAGCAGTTGAAATACTTAATTATCCAATTTTTCCACAAAATGAAATTCTACCGAAAACATTTAATGAAATAAATAATTTTGTCTATGTGGGTGCAATAATGATTGATAGATGCATCTTTGAATTATTAGAAACTTTTAAATATATTTTAATGAAGAAAAAACAATCGAAATTGCATATTGCCGGTCATTTTGCTTCAATTAAATTAGAAAAAGATGTCATTGATTTTATTAAAAATAATAATTTGAATGAAAATGTAATTATTTATGGACGAGTTTCATTATTCAAAGTTTATGAAATACTTGCAAAATCAGATTTTGGGTTTTCACTTTTGCAACCAATAGGTAATTATATTGAATCACTTTCTACTAAAATATTTGATTATATGATTTGGGGAATTCCATTTGCAGTTTCTAATTTTCCAATTTACGATGAATTTGTAATTAAAGCTAACACAGGTATTGTAGTTGACCAAAATAATCCAGAAAGTATTGCTAAATTAGTTTTAGATTTGATTAGCGACAAAAATAGATTAATTGAAATGAGTAAAAATGGTCAAAAAATGGTTCTTGAAAAGTGGAATTGGTTATCTCAAGAAGAAAAACTATTAAAATGCTATAATGAATTATTGAGCAATAAATGAAAATTCTCTACTATTCACATTTTTTTAAGCCAGAAACTGGAGCTACTTCAGTTTGCAATGGTTCTTGTAAACATTTTAAGTATTGCAAATTAGATATTTTATAGTGAAGTAATTAAATATGGCTAAGCTTAAACAAAATATTAAAATTAATCTTTACGATAAAGTTGCTGAAGTATTAAAACAAGCACGTGCTAATGTTGTTATATCT
>PCUD01000032.1:26113-27602 GCA_002786785.1 Ignavibacteriales bacterium CG18_big_fil_WC_8_21_14_2_50_31_20
AGGATTAAAACGTGCGGAATATGGCAAGCATTTATTGAAAGACCTTTCAGAAAGATTATTGCAAGAGTTTGGAAGAGGTTTTTCGCAGAGAAATCTTGAACAAATGCGACAGTTTTACTTAGTCTTTGCAAAAACGCAGACAGTGTCTGCGGAATTCAAATTAAGTTGGTCTCATTATTTAAACTTAATGCGTATTGAAGATAAAGCAGAGAGAAATTTTTATGAAATTGAAGCATTCACAAATAATTGGAGTTTGCGAGAATTACAGAGACAATTTGATAGCGCATTGTACGAAAGATTGGTTTTAAGTAGAGATAAAAAAGCGGTAAAAGAATTATCAAAAAAAGGGCAAGTAATAGAAAAAGCAAAAGATACACTGAAAGACCCATACATTTTGGAATTTATTGGTTTGCCAGAGAATAAAAATTATTCAGAAAGCGAACTTGAGACCAAAATTATTGATAAATTGGAGCATTTTTTACTTGAATTGGGAAAAGGATATGCTTTTATTGGTAGGCAAGTAAGATTTAGTTTTGATGATAAACATTTTAAAGTAGATTTAGTTTTTATAATCGTATTTTACAATGTTTTATACTTATTGACCTAAAAATTGGAGAAATAACGCACCAAGATCTTGGTCAAATGCAAATGTATGTTAATTATTATGATAGAAAAGTTAAACTAAAGAACGAAAACAAAACTATTGGTATAATTTTGTGTAAAAAGAAAAATGATTCTTTAGTAGAAATAACTTTACCTGAAAACAATGAACAGATATTTGCTAGTAAATACCAAACAGTACTTCCAAGCAAAATAGAACTAAAGAAGTTAATCGAAAATAAATTATGAAAATCCTATATTATTCACATTTTTTTAAGCCAGAGACTGGAGCAGCTTCAGTGCGAGCTGATTATTTTGTAAAATCTTTGCGAAATGCTGGTCACGAAGTTTTGGTAATTTCGCCAAAACCAAGTTATCCTCTCGGGAAAATTTTTGATGGATTTAAAGGAAAGATAGTTGTAAAAAATGAAACTGAGAACATAACTTATCTTCCAATTTGGTTTGTTGGCTCACATTCATTAATTGGCAGACTTCTATCATACATTTCATATTTCAAGTTTTCGCTAATTTATATACTTTTTAATAGCTTCAAACCAGATGTTGTTATTTCATCTTCGCCACCAATATTTACTTCACTCGCAGCATTGATTTATTCAAAAATCAAAAAAGCGAAGTTCATTTTTGATATTCGTGATGTTTGGCCCGATATTGGCATCGAACTTGGAATTTTGACAAATGAATATTACATCAAAGGTTTATCAAAAATTGAAAAATATTTGCTTAAAAATTCGCATAAAATTATTGTAACTGCAAATGGCGACAAACAAAATATTTTAAGTAAAATTGATGAAATTGACAAATGTGAAATTATATTTAATGGTGCAGATACCGAAGTTTTCAAACCAATTGATGAACTTGAAAAGACCGA
>PCUD01000032.1:27622-28283 GCA_002786785.1 Ignavibacteriales bacterium CG18_big_fil_WC_8_21_14_2_50_31_20
TCGTATAATCATGGAATGAACGATATTGAAATTCTTGGTGAATTTTTATCGGATAACCGATTTTCTGAACAGAATTTTCATTTTCTTTCAATCGGTTCAGGAGATAATCTCGAAAACATAATTAATCAAATTAAAAATAAAATTTCATTTACAACTATCAAATCTTTGCCAATGGAAGAAGTTGCAAAATTGGTTGCGGCTACGGATATTAGTATTATTCCAAGAAAAAACATTAAAAATGATACTGGTGGAAATATTCCAGTAAAATGCTTTGAAAGTTGGGCTTGTGGAATTCCCGTGTTGCTTTCCAATATTGAAGACGCAGAAGTTTCGGAAATTTTTAAAAAATGTGGAGCCGGGATTTTAGTTGAACCAAATAATGTTGATGCGTTAGTTAATGGAATTGAATTACTCTGTCAAAATGATTTGAAAGAAATTGGCATTAAAGGTCGCAATTTTGTAATTGAAAATTATGATAGACGAATGCAATCGCAAAAATTAGCTAAAATAATAACCACATTTTAGTATCAAAAAGCAATTAAAATTAAATTAATTCCAATTATGGAAGCTAGCATTTACTTGACGAACTTTGGCTGTTATTATGAAAAATGATTTGTTGGACAATTCAATAAAAATAATAGTTATTAATTTTCTCATTATA
>PCUD01000016.1:0-10877 GCA_002786785.1 Ignavibacteriales bacterium CG18_big_fil_WC_8_21_14_2_50_31_20
GTAAGTCGGGGCAAGTTCGCTTCTATATTGATTGTTCTTTTTCTAAAATTGTTTATTTTAATCCTATTGCATTATCCAGGTTTAAAATATAATTGCTAGATCTTAAAAATTTATAACCCACTAAATAATTAAATTATTTAAAGTTTTGGTTATTTACCATTGGAGTTCTTACATTAGTCCTAAAAAAGGAGAACAAACTATGGTCAAGTTACCAAATTGTGATTCTTACGGTATTAAACGTCTGGAATCAAAAAATGCTATTATTCAAATGTAGGCTAATTTTCTTAACTTTTGTCTCATTTTTATTGGCAAATTTCGTAACCTGTATCTGTAATGCAATTCAGTCAATTTAAGCTCTTGTCATTGTGTGATGTTTTTACACGGGAAACATACTGGACAGGCTTGCACAGAATCCACTTAATGGCTTTGATTCCCAACAATCCCGACAAGTCGGGATGGGAATGACATACTATAAAAATATTCTCTTAAGCACAGCATTTCTCTTAAATCCAGTATTGCGAAACCGAATCCATCAATCTTCTAATTACATCTTTATTAATTTTTAATATTTCCTCTCGTCTGGGAATTATTTCATAAGCAGGTAATTTATCGTGCAAAGTATTTGGAATTGTTTTACCAAGCATTTGCTCCCAATGGTTTTTCCAATTTTTGGGCAAATATTCTGGAATATCCAAATTATTTAGAATTAGGTATAGCAAAGCCCAAATTCTTGGTGTTGCAGTTGAAGAATAACCTCCGCCTAAAGTAAAAAGGACTTTTCCATTACAGCTTTTATCGGCAAATTCAATTATTTGACGGAATATATTTTCATAATCGTGGGTGGTTAAAAGGTTGTCTGCAAGAGGGTCGGCAAAATGCGCATCTGCCCCGGCTTGCACAACAAGAGCATTTGGTTTAAACCATGATAGAGCGGGCTTTAAAACTTTATCCAAAAATTCGAGATAAGAACTTCCTTCCGAAAATGGTTCCAAAGGAACATTCATTTTTAGGGCACGTCCACTTCCCTGACCCAATTCGTGAACCCAGCCTTTTCCAGGAAACAGAAATTCACCAGATTCGTGAATAGAAATAGTCATAACATAATCATGTGAATAGAACATTTCTTGCACCCCATCACCATGGTGAACATCAATATCCAAATAAACAACATGCCAGCCAAAATTAACCATTTCATTTATTGCTAACGATAAATCGTTATATATGCAAAATCCAGCAGCAAAATTATTGTGTGCGTGGTGAAAACCACCGCCCAACTGTAATATTCTATTAGCCTTATTTTCCATAAGTAATTTTGCTCCCAACACTGTTCCACCAACTTGGTAGCGGGCACCTTCTGCCATTCCTTCAAAAATGGGATTATCTGCATTTCCCAATCCAAACTTATTAATATCTTCTACATTAATTCCAGAGCTAACTTTTTCTACAGTATTAATATAATTTCTATCATGAATGACTTCTAAATCACTTGCCAATACAGCGTTTGGCTCTATTGGCTCAGTTAATATATTCCATTCTTTAAGAAGTTCTATTAACATCTCGGTTCTTTGAGGACTGAATGGATGAGATTCGCCCAAATTATACAAACTATATTTAGGATTATAAATTATTCTACACATGATGCTTGAATAGGCCAAAGTACTTCAAAATCTGCATTACAAATTGCTTTAGCGAGAGGTCTAATTTCCATAGTTGCAACACGAAAGACAACACGTAATTTGCCATTTGCATCGGGGTAACTAAGAATTGAGTGAATATTTATTTTTCTATCGGCAATTAGTTTTGTGAGTTTTGCAATTTCTCCAGCACGATCTTTCAATAGCACATCTAATCTCCCCGTTGGATAATGAACGCCTGTCATTAGCAACATTGCATCTAATAGATTAGCAACTGTTACAATTCCAACTAATTTTGAATCATCCAATACTGGAAGGCAGCCAATTTTAAATTGCCGCATAGTTTGTATTGCAACTTCAATTGGTTCTGAAGGACGTGTGGTTTCAACAGGGTGGCTCATAATTTCAGAAATCATTGTTCCTGGTTCATAAGATGTTTTTGCAAACTTACTTGTCGCCAATCTAACATCTCTATCAGAAACAATCCCAACAAGAAGGTCATTTTTAATTATTGGCAAGTGCCTAATTTTATTATCGTTCATTAAGTTGTAAGTATCCATTAACGAAGTTTCTGGAGTAATTGAAATAGGATTTAAATGCATTACTTCACGTATTAACATTTTGGAACTCCAAAATTAATAAGTTGGTCTTTTAATATCATGTATATTTAATCTCATTTTTATATTATTAGAAATTGTTGGATTTTCATTTTCAACAACATAAACTTCTAAGCAGCAAAGCCATGGTAATTCTTCTATCATTTGTGACAACCTGCCTAATATTTGTTTAACGCCATTGCTCTCTTCAATTTTAATGTTCTCAAACGTTTCATCCAAATCCCTTTCTGTTAAAGGAGTAATTCTTACAAACCTTTTTTTGTTTGGAATATTTAATTCAAGTACTGGACCAAAAAGTGTATCCAATTTAACATTAATGTTTATCATTTGTGAATTTGCATTTACACAGTTCGATATATTAATTCCAAAGAGGTTTAATATTTTTTCAGCTTTTTCAAAATTTACATCAATAAAATTATCTGAAGTTTGATTATCTGAAATTATGTTTTGAATTAATTTTCTAGCAATTTCAGCTTTTACATCATTATACCAAACAATTTTGCCTGGAGGTTTTTTCCTAAATTCGGCATAATTTACAATTCTTCCTAACGCTCTAACTGCTGATTCTGGGAATCTGAATGCTGGATACTTTTTCTTTGGAAATAATTTATCTGAATCATCAATCATTGAGATTGCACCAGCAACACCCATTAAACATAGAAGTACTGGTTTTTCTTTCCCAACTTTTTCTTCGGCTTTTTTAACAGCTGTTTTTATTGCGGCAGCTATTTCGGTAGAATTATTTTTTCCAACAGAAGCAAAACCAATTAGTATTGATTGTATTTGTTCATCTATAAGCATATTAAATACAGCAGTTTCATATTTTTCGGCAGAAGCAAAGGCACCAAGATTTATTAAACAATTTTCGATAAGCTGTAATCCATTTGCTTCGCAACCATCAGCAAATATTGTAGCCATTCCAGCAGAGTTTGCTATTATACCAACTTTATTTCCTTCGGGCAAAGGTTGATGTTCAAGTACAATTGCAGTATCAAAAAGTTCTTCAAGTGTTGGTGCAAGAATAACCCCAGCTTGATGAAACAATGCTTCAATTTCTAAAACACCACCTGTCATTCCTCCACTTTTTTCTTCAATGGCTTTACGACCAGCAACACTGCGTGCACTTTTTACACAAAGAATTGGTTTTTTGTAACTCATGCTTCTTGCTATTCGTACAAATTTTCTGGGATTTCCGAATGTTTCCAAATACAAAATTGCGATTTGTGTATTAGGGTCTTCTTCCCAGTACTGAAGCAAATCATTTCCAGATACATCTGCTCTATTTCCTGCTGAAACAAAAGTTGTAAATCCAAGTCCAAGAGATTGGGCATATTCTAAAATTACCAAACCAAGAGCAGCCGAATGTGCAAAAAAGCCAATTTTGCCTTTTGGAGCTAAATTTGGTAAAAGACTTGAATTAAGACGAACGCTTTCGTCTGTATTCATAAGCCCCAAACAACTTGGGCCCAAAAGTCTAACTCCGTTTGTGCGAACTAATTCTACCAATTCCTTTTGTCTTTGCATTCCTTCAATGCCCGCTTCTGCAAAGCCAATGGAGACAACCACAATAGCTTTTGCACCGGCTCTTATTGATTCATTTGCAGCATCAAATACTTCTTCGGCTGGTACAGAGATTATTGCTAAATCAATAATTTCGGGCAATTGTGAAACTGTTGGTAATGCTCTTACTCCATTTATAGAAGAAACCTCCATGTTAATGGGATATACTGTTCCAGCAAAATTTCCAGAAAGAATATTTTTGAAAATAATGTTTCCTATTGAAGAAGAATCTTTGTTAACTCCAATAACGGCAATAGTTTTAGGTCTCAATAAAGCGAATAGTGAATTTGCAACAGCAATTCTTTCACGTAACGATGTACGTTTCCATAATGCAGCAGCGCCATCAACTGGAAATTCAACGTGAATAGTATCGGAATGCCAAACTTTATGAATTTCAAAACCTGAACTTTTGAATACATTAATCATTTGTTGGTTATCTGGAAGAACCTCAGCTTCAAATTCAATTATTCCATTAGCAGCAGCTAAACCCGATATTCTTTCCAAAAGCAAAGTGGAAATTCCAAGTCCTTGAAAAGCATCTTCAATTAAAAAGGCAACTTCGGCAGTTCTGTTATTGTTCATCGAAATATAATTTCCTAATCCCACAACTTTTTCTTCCTTTCCTTCCCCATCAATAGCAAGCAAACAACCAGAATCTTTAAAATCGCCATTACACAAATTATTAATAACATCTTCGGAGACTTGTGAAATTGCTGCCATAAACCGCATTCGTAATGATTCTTTAGAAAGGCGTGACATAAAGGAAGTTATATTGGATTTATCAGTTATTGTGGCTGGTTTTAGAAAAAGTCCTTTACCATTTTTTAATAAAACATGCTCTTGGTAATTCATTCCTTCGGTTATTATACGGAACATTAATTCCTCGATTTTTCATTCATTTAATAATAAGAAAAATAAACAAAATGGAGGTTCAAACAAAAACAATTTGAACCTCCAGAAAATGAATTAATAAAGTTTTTTAATATCATCAACAATTTGTGGATTAGCCAGGGTAGTAACGTCCCCTGTATCTTGTCCCGTTGCAATAGCACCTAAAACACGTCTCATAATTTTACCAGAACGAGTTTTTGGCATATCTGGCACAATCCAAACTCTTCCTGGTTTCGCAATTGGTCCAATTTCGGAAGCAAGCATGTCAGAAATTTTCTTTTCAAGTTCTTTTGATGATTCAATGCCAGGTTTTAGCGAGACAAAAATATGAGGCAAAACGCCTTTAATTGGGTCTGGAACAGGAACCACCGCTGCTTCACCAACTTCGTCAACCATAAGAGCTGCAGACTCCAATTCTTTAGTTCCTAAACGGTGACCAGCAACGTTTATTACATCATCTATTCTTCCTAAAATTCGGAAATAACCATCTGGAGCTTCAACAGCCCCATCACCAGCAAAATATGGCCAATCTTGCCAATCTTTACTTTCTCTATCCTTGCAATATCTTTGATAATATTGACGTTCAAAACGAGCATCATCACCCCAAATAGTTAACATTCTGCCAGGCCAAGGATTTTTTATTACAATATTACCAGCTTTGCCACATCCTTTTGGTAACGGAGTTCCTTCTTCATCTAAAATTTCTGGATAAATTCCAGGAACACCAGGACCAGCGCTGCCAGGTTTCATTTTGTGAATGCCTGGAATAATTGAGCATAAAAATCCACCTGTTTCTGTTTGCCAATATGTATCAACCACAACGGCTTCTTTTTTCCCAACAAATTCATAATACCAACGCCAAACATTTGGCTCAATTGGCTCGCCAACAGTAGTCATATGCTTAAAGTGATAATTATATTTGGCTGGTTCATCTGCTCCAACTCTTCTTAAAGCTCTAATTGCTGTTGGTGAAGTATGGAAAATATTAACATCTAATTCTTCTGCTATTCTCCAAGGTCTTCCCGCATCTGGATGCGTTGGAACACCTTCAAAAATTACTGATGAAGCTCCGAGTGCTAACGGACCATAAACAATGTATGAATGTCCTGTAATCCAGCCAATATCAGCCATGCACCAATAGACATCTTCGGGATGAATATCTTGAATATATTTTGAAGTTCCAGTAACGTAAGCCAAATATCCGCCAATTGAATGCTGCGCACCTTTTGGTTTTCCTGTCGTTCCAGATGTGTACATTAAAAATAATGAGTCTTCAGCTTTTAAGCTCACTGGTTCAACAATTTTATGATAATAATCCTTAATAATTTCATTTACAAAAACATCGCGACCTTCAACCATTGGTGTTTGAGCTGAATATTTGCCAGCATATCGCTGCCATATTAATACTTTTTCAACATGTTGACCTTCCTCTTCGGCATGATTGACAGCAATATCAGCTTTTTCTTTGTGGTCAATTAAATTTCCAGCACGATAATATGAATCGGTAGTAATTAAATATTTGCTTTTTGCATCAATAATTCTATCGGCACAAGCTTTGCCAGAAAATCCTGAAAATACTTGCGAATGAATTACTCCAATACGTGCACAAGCAAGCATAGTAATTACAATTTCTGGAATCATTGGCATATGTAGCGTAACAGTATCACCAGCTTTCAATCCACAATAATCTTGCAATACAGATGCAAATTCATTTACCTTTACATATAATTCTTGATAAGTCATATGAATAATTGCTTCATTTTCTGGTTCTGGAACAAAATGGATTGCCGTTTTATTTTTATATTTTGCCAAATGACGATCAACACAATTATAACTTGCATTAAGTTTGCCACCAACAAACCACTTAAAAAAAGGAGGATTTTCGGAATCTAATACTGTGTGCCAGCGTTCATCCCACTCAAGTAAATCAGCATATTTTTCATAGCAATTTGGGAAATTAGCCTCACCAAATTCCTCAAGAACATTTGGATCGGTTAAGTTTGCTTGAGCAATAAATTGTGCAGAAGGTTCAAAATACTCTTCTTCTTTCCAGTGAACAGCAATCTGTGCTTCGGAAACATTATCTTCATTTTGTTTTGATTCGTCAATACCCATAAATTCTCCATTATTTTATTTATATAGTTTTAATTTCAATAAAAGGATTAAATGTCTTAACAGTTCAAGTTACACTAAAATATATATTTTTGCAATTATCTTTTAGGTTTTTACGTCTAAAAAAGATCATATTTTGGATAATACATTTAACCAATTTCATAATTTGAGCAATCTTTTTGTTTAAATCAATAATGGTTTTTATTAAAATAATAATTTGTTGTAAATCGCTTAAATTATGTTTTGTTAAATACGACTATTTTCCCCAAAAAGTAAATAATTATTCTTATAAATAATGGAATAAAAATTGACATCCTTTTAGATTAAATACTTTAATTTAAGGAATAGATATGCTTCAAAATAATATTTTAAAAAGCTCTTTTAGAATACTTGTAATTTTGATTTTCACATTATCGTGCAGTAATTCTGAAGGGATTACAAATGAAAATACAGAATTCTCAATAGTTGAAAAACATGGACAGCTATCGATAAGCGGAACAAATTTAGTGGATTCAAGCGGAGAGATTATTGTCCTTCGAGGAATGAGTCTGTTTTGGAGTCAATGGGGCGATGATTATTACAACGAAGAGACAATTAAATGGTTACGTGATGATTGGAAGTGCACTGTTATTCGTGTTGCAATGGGTGTTGAAGGTGGAGGTTATTTAGAAAATTCTTCTGTGGAATTCCAAAAAGCAAGCTCTGTAATTGATGCGTGCATAAAATTTGGCATTTATGTAATTATTGATTGGCACGATCATCACGCCGAAAGTCATACAAACGAAGCAATTTCATTTTTTCATAATATTTCGCTTAAATATGGGAATCAGCCAAACATCATCTACGAATTATATAATGAACCTTTGGCAGTATCTTGGAAAGAAATAATAAAACCTTATGCAGAATCAGTAATAAACACAATTAGAAAAAATGGTTCTAAAAATGTAATTATTATAGGAACTCCAAATTGGTCGCAAGATGTTGAGGATGTTATAAATAACCGAATTAACGACAACAATCTTGCATACGTATTCCATTTTTATTCCAGCACTCACACAGCCGATTTGCGAAACAAAGCATTTTCATCAATTAATGCGGGAATTCCATTATTCGTTTCAGAATGGGGATTAAGTGAAGCCAGCGGAAACGGAAACATAAATTTAGCCGAATCAAAAATTTGGATGAATTTTCTTGAGCAATATAATTTAAGTTGGTGCAATTGGTCTGTAATGAACAAAGACGAATCTTCAGCAGCTCTTTTGCCAACAACTACAAATTTAAGTGGTTGGAACGAAAGTCAATTATCGCAATCTGGGAAAATGATTCGTGAGTATTTAATTAAGGAAAATTCAAGTTTATTTAATCAATAATTGGGGAATCAAATGAACCTAATCACAAGTTTTTTACTAATTTTAGTTTTGACAACTCAAATTTTTGCACAACAAAAATATTTTGGAGTTGATGGAAAAAACATCACAGATAGAGATGGAAAGGTATTTGTTATGAAAGGTGTAAATCTTGGAAACTGGCTTGTTCCTGAAGGATACATGTTTAAGTTTAATAAAGCCAACTCACCAACACGCGTAAATAATGTAATTACTGAACTGATTGGACCTGCAGAAACAAAAAAATTCTGGATTGAATTCCAAAATAATTATATCACTTATGACGATATAAAATTTATAAAAGCAAGTGGAGTAAATTCAATAAGAGTTCCATTCAACTATAAACTTTTTTGTGATGAAACATATTTGTGGAATACAAACTCACGTGGATTTGAATTAATTGACCGTCTGCTAGAATGGTGCAGAATTGAAAATCTGCCAATAGTTTTAGATATGCACGCTGCACCTGGTGGACAAACTGGTGATAACATTGATGATAGTTACGGTTATCCTTGGCTAATGGTTGATGAAGATTCGCAAAATCAAATTATTGAAATATGGAAAAGCATTGCTAGTCATTATGCAAATGAACCACTAGTTCTTGGTTACGATTTATTGAACGAACCAATTGCTCACTATTTTGAAGAAGAAAATCTTAACGGAAATTTAGAACCGCTTTATAAAAAAATAACTGCCTCAATTAGAGAAGTTGACCAAAATCATATTATCATTCTTGGTGGCGCAAAATGGAATACGGATTTTTCAGTATTTGGCAAGCCATTTGATGAAAAATTAGTTTACGAATTCCACAAATATTGGATGCCTCCAGTTCAAAAAGAAATTCAAGAATATGTTGATTTTAGAGATAAACACAATGTGCCAATTTATATGGGAGAATCTGGTGAAAACGATGACGATTGGGTAAAAAAATTTCGTGAACTACTGGATGATAATTCTATTAGCTGGCACTTCTGGCCATACAAAAAAATGGACAACACACGAGGACCTGTTAATTTTAATAAACCAGAAAATTACGATTTAGTTAATGGCTATGCCGAATTTGATAGAAGCACATATAAAAGTGTAAGAGAAAATCGTCCCGATATTGTAAAAGTTAAGTTGGCATTAAACGGATATCTTGAACAATGTAAATTTGAAAATTGTTTTCCCAACGAAGGATATATGGATGCACTCAAATTGGACTATAGTAAAAAAGCCAAAATCAATTAAAATATGTTAACATTGAAAACACAAATTAAATAAGGAAATTTAGGATGTTAAAAGCGCGACTTTTGTTATTTATGTCGATAATATTTACAACAATTGCATGCGGTAATTCAAACGTGAGCAAAGAAGATATTGATAATAAAATTAAAAAAATGAGTTTGGAAGAAAAAATTGCTTTCATTGGTGGATACAAAGGATTTAATATTCGCGGTTACGAAAAATTAGGAATTCCAGAAATTCACTTTGCAGATGGTCCTGTTGGCGTAAGAAATTATGGGAAATCAACAGCGTATCCGGCTAGTATTAACTTAGCCGCTTCTTGGGATAAAGAAATGGGTTACAATGTTGGAAAGGCAATTGCTTCAGAAGCAAGGGCTAAAAATGTTCATGTAATGCTAGCGCCGGCAATGAATATTTATCGTTTGCCTCTGTGTGGAAGAAACTTTGAATATTTAGGCGAAGACCCATATTTAGCGGGACAAATTGCTAAAGAATATATTATTGGTATGCAGAACGAAGGTGTTATGGCAACTGCAAAACATTATGCCGCAAATAACCAAGAGTTTAATCGTCACCATGTTTCATCTGATGTTGACGAGCGCACTCTTCACGAAATTTATCTTCATGCATTTAAAACTTCTGTTCAAGTAGGTAAAGTGGCTTCAATTATGACTTCGTACAATTTAATTAACGGAGTTCATGCCTCGCAGAATGATTATTTGAATAATGAAATATTAAAAGGTGCTTGGGGATTTGAAGGATTTGTGATGTCAGATTGGGTTTCAACTTACGATGGTTTAGGTTGCGCAAAAGGTGGACTTGATCTGGAAATGCCTTCTGGACAAATGATGAATGCTGAAACTCTTATTCCAGCAATAAAAAATGGCGATTTACAAGAATCAGTAATTGATGATAAAATTAGAAGAATATTAAACGAGTACAATCGTTTTGGATTATTTGAAAATCCAGATATAAGCAAAGGTTACAAATTAGATGAAAATTTTGTTCGTAAAACTGCTCTTGATGCTGCTAGAGGTGGGATGGTTTTATTAAAAAATGAAAACAATTATCTTCCAATAAATAAAGAAAAAATTAAAACAATTGCAATCATTGGTCCAAACGGAAATATGGCGATTACTGGCGGTGGTGGAAGTTCCTTTGTTAATCCACTTCACCCAATGTCTTTGCTGGAAGCAGTTCAAAAAGTTGCGGGTGAAAATGTTAATGTTAGTTGGAAACCTGGAGTTTACACTGGAATAAAATTTCCAGAAGATATGTTTGAAAACTTTGAATTCTATGTTTATGAAAATGGGGAAAAGAAAACGGGAATAAATGCAGAATATTTCAAAGGCAAAAAGCTTGAAGGCTCTCCAATACTGAAAAAGTTTTATACAAACTTAAAATTGTCAAATGAAGATATGTGGAATGAACCAGAAATTCCAGAAAATGAT
>PCUD01000016.1:10932-26799 GCA_002786785.1 Ignavibacteriales bacterium CG18_big_fil_WC_8_21_14_2_50_31_20
GTCCTGCAAAATACGAAAGCTATCTAAATGCTGGGCAAGAGTACAAAATTGATTTGGAATATTATCAATCTGGGGGCGATGCAAAAATTAGATTGGGAGTTGTAAAATATCAGCAACAAATTAAGCCCGAAGAATATCCCAAATTAGCAATTGAAGCAGCTAAAAAAGCAGATGTTGTAATTATGGCAGTTGGCTTTAGTGGTTCTACTGAAAGTGAAGGATTTGATAGAACCTTTGAAATGCCTTATAAACAAAGCGAATTGATAAACAAAATTGCAGAAGTAAATAAAAATATAATTGTTGTGCTCAATTCTGGTGGAAATGTTGAAATGGATAGTTGGATTAATAATGCAAAAGGATTATTAATGGCGTGGTATCCCGGTCAAGAAGGAAATATTGCCGCAGCGGAAATTCTTTTTGGGAATCTAAATCCATCAGGTAAATTGCCAGCTTCATTTGAATATAGAATAGAAGAAAATCCTACTTACAATAGCTATTTTGACGATGACAAAGATTTAAAAGTAAACTATAGCGAAGGCTTGTTTGTTGGATATAGATATTGGGATAAAAGCGAAAGCAAACCACGATTTCCTTTTGGTTACGGACTTTCTTACACAAACTATGATTATTCAAATTTAACAAGCGACAAAGCCACATACACAATTGGAGAAACTGTAAAACTAAAATTGAATGTGAAAAACATCGGTAGTTATGACGGAGCGGAAATTGTGCAACTATATGTTTCCGATAAAACTTGTTCTCTTCCTCGTCCAATAAAAGAACTAAAAGCTTTCGACAAAGTGAGCCTAAAAGTTAGTGAAGGAAAAACCGTGGAATTTGAAATTGGTAAAGATGCATTCTCGTTCTATAATCCACGAACACATACTTGGGAAATTGAACCAGGCGAATTTGAAATTTTAATCGGTAGTAGTTCAGAAGACATTAGAAAAAATGTTACAATAAATTTAAAATAGGAAAATATTATTTTAATATAAATTCCAAATCTTCAAGATAAAAAACAAACCTTTTACAAACCAGAAGATTTGGGATTTATAAATTTATAGGATTTAAAAATTAATTTAGAATAATCCACCAACAGAAAATCCAATTGTATTATATTTTTGGCTTTCAACACCACGATATGCATAATTAACATTAAGCAAAAGTCTTGTTCCACCAAAATCGAATGACCAACCACCCCCAACTAAAAAGCCAAAGCCAATATCACTTCCAACAGTATAACTAACCGAACTATCCAATACCAGCTTTGCTAAACCAATATCTGCGCGAAGAAAAGGACCACTTCCAAAATATTCACCTAAATAATGCATTGCACTTGCACTATATAAATATTGATTTATTTGAAAATTATCACCATTAATTTCATATCTATCACCCACAGCATTTATAATAACTCCAGCAATTGTTTTAGGTGTTACATTAAAATAAATACCCAGTAAATCCAAATTTAGGGAAATGTGAGATACACCATCAGTGTCAGTAATATTATCAATAGAATTTTGGATCTCGGAAGGATAATTTATACTTGAGTAGCCAAGACCCCAATATGTGTACCATGATTCTGTTCGTGTAACATCTTGGAAATATTCCTGTGAAAATGCTGCCGAACTTGAAAACATAAATAAAACAGAAACAAAAAAAATAAATTTACGCATTAAAACCTCCTTAAAATCATTAATTTTTATTGTTTAAAAATTAATGATTTTTAACAAAAAAAATATGCTTAATTTCACTTAAAAAAAACAACCCCATAAATTCAAAGTGTTTTTCAAATACCTATATTTGCATAATTAAATTGGTAAAATATGATAGATACAGAAAAAATAATTTTAGTAGGTGATAAAGTTTTAATCCGCCCATTTGAGGGAAATAAAAAGTCGCAAGGAGGACTTTATTTACCACCAAGTGTAGTTGAAAAGGAAAGAGTTCATAGTGGATATGTGCTAAAAGTTGGGCCAGGTTATCCTATTGGGGCTCCAACTGAAGATGAAACATGGAAGAACACGAACTCTACAAAGTACATTCCACTAGAAGCAATTGAAGGCGACCAAGCTTTATTCTTAAAAAAAGATTCAATTGAAATTGAATTAGATGGCGAAAAATTGGTTATTGTTGCCCAATCTGCAATTCTGCTGTTAGTGCGAGATTCAATTATTTAATAGTTATTTCCAATTTATATCGATATAACTATTTATAATGTTAAGTAAACAATGAAATGTTGTAAATACTAAGATTATCATTTAGAATGTGGGCTTTGTGTCACCAAGCATTTTGAGGAAAGATATCTCAATATGTGGGAGATTAGGCCCTCTCATCCCAACAAACTTCATCTGGGATTCGAAATGAAGGTACAAATGTGAATCAACAATAGTAATTACTCTAAAACTCTTACAACTATTTTTGATGGATAATTTTTAGAATGATAGACTCGTTGAGTTGCTTTGGCAAAATCTTTTTCATTAGCTTGGTAAATATTACAAAATGTTTGTGGATTTCTATCAAAAAGTGGAAACCAACTACTTTGAATTTGGACCATCATTTTATGTCCTTTTAAAAATGTATGATTTACATCATTGAGCTTAAATTTAACCTTTGTAACTTCATTTGGATTAAATGGTTCTGGATTTTCGAAACTATTTCTAAATTTACCCCTCATAATTTCGGCACGGACTAACATTTGGTAGTTAGCCTTTGCTGTACCATCTGGGCTTGTTTCGGTTAAACTATCTGGATAAACATCAACTAATTTTACAATCCAATCAGAATCAGTGCCCGAAGTTGAGACAAAAAGTTCAACTTCAATTTCTCCTACCAAAGTAATTTGTTTAGTTAATTTATCGCCTTCAAAAGTAATTACATCTGGGCGAGAGGAAGCAAACCTTTGATCTTCAGTAAGGAAAGTTCTATTATACATATTTCGAGTTTTATGATACTTTGCAGTATATGGAACGGGTTTTGTTGGGTCACTAATATATTCAGCAAATATCCCATCCAAGTTTGACTTATTGGTTTTTAACTTCCCATTTTCACAAAAATAAAAATCCACTTTTTTAGCACTTTTAGGAGGCCATTCCGTGAACTCATTCCATTTATTTGTTCCAGTTTCAAAAATGACTGCTTCTGGAAAATTGAGACTTCCTTTATCTTTTAAATAATATTGGAAAAATTTCAATTCTAACTTGTTTTGATAATATTCACTTGTATTTGTTCCAAATGATAAATCCCCAAATGTGCTTCCATCTGTTCTCGCCCAGCCACCGTGTGACCAAGGACCCATAACTAAAATATTATTTGCACTTGGATTTTTTTCTTCTATAGTTTTATAAGTATTTAAGGCACCATATAAATCTTCTGCATCATACCAACCCCCAACGGTCATTACTGCTGGTTTAACTTCATCAAAATAATTTAATGTATTTCTTGATTTCCAAAAATCATCGTAGGTTTCGTGTTTTGCTATTTCATTCCAAAAAGCTATTGAATTATAAAAATAATTATCATTTACATTTTTTAGGGCACCAAGTTTTAAAAAATAATTATACGAATCACCTGTTAAATCAACAATCCTTGTATTCCAACTTGCAGTTGGCTCTGATCGTTCAACACCAAAGCTAGAAAAAAAGACATAAGAAAGCGAAAGCGTAAATGCCCCATTGTGGTGCATATCGTCGCCAATAAACCAATCGGCAATTGGGGCTTGTGGTGAAACCGCTTTTAATGCTGGATGTGAATTATTTAATGACATTGCAGAATAAAATCCCGGATATGAAATTCCATAAATTCCGACTTTACCATTATTATTTGGAATATTATTTAATAACCATTCAATAGTATCATAAGTATCCGAAGCCTCATCAAATTCATTTCCAATCTTGTTGGGATTATATGGACGCATATCCACAAATTTTCCCTCCGACATAAATTTTCCTCTAACATCTTGATAAACAAAAATAAATTTTTCAGCTATTAAATATTCTGGAATATTTCTGTATTTATCTTTTTCATAAGGCCCTGAGCTATAGGGAGTTCTCGTTATGAGAAAAGGATATTTTTCAGAATTATCTTTTGGTGCATAAACAACTGTATATAATTTGTTTCCATCTCTCATTTCAATCATAAAATCTTGTTTGGAATAATCTTCTTCCCAAGATTTTGTTTGAGCAAAAAGGGAAACCGATAAAAAGAATAAAATTACATAATACTTCAGTCTGGTAATCATATTTAACTCAAATATTTATTTTAAATAGTTGAGTTAAATTTAATAAGATTAACTTTTATTTGCGATTAGAATGTAAAAAGGTTTCGAAGTTTTTTTATGCTTTCTCAATTGGTAAGATGTTATCAAAGTGTTGTTCAGTTATTTTTATTGAATAGCCTTCAACTGTTTTAAAATGAATTACAGTTTCACCTAAAAACTCAATTGTTCCTCTTACTTTTTTATCAGTATTTTGTGGAAATTGATAAATAGCTTCATCGCCTTTATTTAATTTTGCATTCACAACATATTCCTTTTTATTTTATAATCAAATATAACTATACCACAAGTAACAAGTATTATTTTAGTATTAATAAATTAGTAACTAGATAGGTATTCTCAATTGTGCTTAATAATTTAAGTTAGAATTAAGCCATTTTTCAACTATCTTTACACTCATTTGTTTACGCAATGCATAATCTTCAACTTGATCTTTAGATATTTTTCCAATAGAAAAATACTTTGCTTCCGAATTAGCAAAATATAATCCGCTAACTGATGAAGCAGGAAACATTGCTAAATTTTCAGTTAAGAAAATTCCAGTATTTTTTTCCACATCAAGAATTTCAAAAATGGTTAATTTTTCAGTATGATCTGGTTGAGCAGGATATCCTGGCGCTGGTCTAATTCCAATATATTTTTCCTTAATCAGTTCCTCTGTAGTAATATTTTCATTTTTTGCATATCCCCAAATTTCGGTTCTAACTTTTTTATGCAAAAGTTCCGCAAATGCTTCCGCAAGTCTATCAGCAATTGCTTTCACCATAATTATATTATATTCATCGTGCTCAGCTTGATATTTTTCAATTATTTTTTCAATTCCAATTCCAGAAGTAACAGCAAACATTCCGATATAATCATTTTTGCCACTTCCTTTTGGGGCAATGTAATCTGCCAAAGCAAGATTGTTAGAATTTTCAGATTTTTTATTTTGCTGGCGAAGTGTAAATAATTTTGCAAATAATTCTTTTGACAAATTATCCTTATAGATTTCTATATCATCATCAACTGAATTTGCCGAAAAAAGTCCAACAACACCATTTGCGGTAAGCAATTTTTCGTCAATTATTTTTTGGAGTAAATCTTTTGCATCATCAAATAGTTTTTGAGCTTCTATTCCATAAATTTCATCTTCAAATATTTCTGGATATTTTCCTTTCAGTTCCCAAGTTCTAAAAAACGGAGACCAATCAATAAACTCAACTAATTCTGCCAATGGAAAATCATTTAAAATGGTAATTCCCAGTTTTTGAGGAATAACGGAATTTTGCTCATTCCAATTAATTTGCAGTTTATTAACTCGGGCATCACTAATAGAAATATACTCTTTCTTATCTGTTCGTTTAGAATACTCCTCTCTAAACTTTTCATATTCTGCAGCAACTTCTTGATAATAGCTAACATTTGTTGATTTATTCAAAAGATTTCTTACAATTTGTACACTTCGAGAAGCATCTATAACATAAATTGTTGTTTTAGAGTATTGAGGTGCAATTTTTAAAACAGTATGTGCTTTTGAAGTAGTTGCCCCACCAATTAATAAAGGTATTTTAAAGTTCATTCGTTCCATCTCGGAAGCAACGTGAACCATTTCCTCCAAAGATGGGGTTATCAATCCACTAAGTCCAATAATATCAACATTATTTTCAATAGCAGCTTTTAATATTTTCTCACTTGGTACCATTACTCCAAGATCAAGAATTTCATAATTATTACAACTTAAAATAACTCCAACAATATTTTTGCCAATATCGTGCACATCACCTTTAACAGTTGCTAATAGAATTTTGCCAGCCTTTTCAGTATTTCCAGAAATTAATTTATCTGCCTCAATATATGGGAGCAAATATGCAACTGCCTTTTTCATAACACGAGCACTTTTAACAACTTGAGGCAAAAACATTTTTCCACTTCCAAATAAATCGCCCACTACATTCATTCCATCCATAAGTGGTTCTTCAATAACTCTAATTGGGGATTTATATTTCTTGCGAGCTTCTTCAACATCTAATTCTATAAATTCTGTAATTCCCTTTATTAAAGAGTGTTTAAGACGCTCTTCAACATCTGTATTTCTCCATTCAAGCACTTTAGCTTCATCCTTAAAATCACCCTTTACGGTTTCAGCTATTTCAATTAAACGCTCTGTCGCATCTGGTCTTCGGTTTAGAATTACATCTTCAACATGCTCCAATAAATCTTTTGGAATTTCTTCATAAACTTCTAATTGACTCGCATTTACAATTCCCATATCCATACCAGCTTTTATGGCATGGAATAAAAATGCAGAGTGCATGGCTTCGCGTATTCTATCATTTCCTCTAAATGAAAATGAAAGATTACTTACACCTCCAGAAATTTTTGCATAAGGCAGATTTTTTTTAATCCATTTTGTTGCATTTATGTAATTTACTGCGTAATTATTATGCTCATCCATCCCAGTAGCAATTGCAAAAATATTTGGGTCAAAAATTATATCTTCTGCTGGAAATCCAACTTCATTCACTAATATTTTATAAGCTCGTTCGCATATTTCAATTTTTCTTTCGTAAGTATCTGCTTGCCCAGCTTCATCAAAAGCCATTACTATTAAAGCGGCACCATACTCCATTATTATTTTTGCATGATACTTAAATTCATTTTCGCCTTCCTTTAAGCTAATTGAATTTACAATACCCTTTCCTTGAATGCATTTTAATCCAGCTTCAAGAACAGACCATTTGGAAGAATCAATCATAATTGGAAGTTTTGCAATATCTGGTTCGGATGAAATCATATTCAAGAATTTCGTCATTGATTCTTCTGAATTAATCATTGCGTCATCCATATTCACATCTATAATCTGAGCACCACCCTCAACTTGATCACGAGCTACTACCAGTGCTTCTTCATATTTTTCCTCTCTAATCAAACGTGCAAACATTCGTGAACCGGCAACATTTGTCCGTTCACCAATATTAGCAAAAATTGAATTATCATTTATAATTAATGGCTCCATTCCACTTAATCGCAAATATTTTTCAATTTTTTGTGGTTTGCGAGGAGTAATGTTTTCAATCATATCACTAAAAGCTTTAATATGTTCTGGAGTAGTTCCACAACATCCACCAATGATGTTAAAAAAACCATGTTGAGCATAATCATTAAGTACATATCGCATTGCTTCTGGAGATTCGTCGTAAGCCCCAAACTCATTTGGCAAGCCTGCATTTGGATAAAGTGAAATATAACTATCCGAAATTCGAGATAATTCTTCAATATGCGGGCGCATTTGTTGGGGTCCTAACGAGCAATTTAATCCAATACTTAAAAGATTTTTAGTGTTTGCAATTGAAATATAAAATGCTTCTGTTGTTTGTCCAGAAAGTGTTCTTCCGCTTTGGTCAACAATTGTACCCGAAATCATAATTGGAACTGTTAAATTCATTTCTTCAAATAATTCTTCAATTCCAACCAAAGCAGCTTTTGCAACAAGTGTATCAAAAACCGTTTCTATCAAAAGAATATCAACCCCGCCATCAATTAAACCTTTTGCTTGCTCTTTGAAACTTAGTTTTACTTGGTCAAAAGTCACAGCTCGGAAACCTGGATTGTTCACATCAGATGACATAGAAAGCGTTTTATTTGTTGGACCTATTGAGCCAGCAACGAAACGAGGTTTATCTGGGGTTAGTAAACTAAACTCATCAGCAGCTTTTTTGGCAAGTTTTGCCGATTCATAATTGATTTCATAAACAAATTCTTGCATTTCGTAGTCGGCTTGTGAAATTGACGTGCCGTTAAATGTATTTGTTTCAATAATATCCGAACCAACTTTTAGATATTCACGATGAATATTTAAAATAATCTCTGGTTGAGTAAGTGATAGTAAATCGTTATTTCCTTTTAAATTCACTTTGTGATTTTTAAATCGCTCTCCTCTAAAGTCATTTTCTGTTAAAATATGCTTTTGAATCATTGTACCCATTGCACCATCTAAAAGCATTATTCTTTTACTGAGTATTTTTTTTATTTCATCTATTTTGTTCATAATATTTCCGACATAATTTAATATTTTAAGCTAAAAATAAATGTGGTTTTGTAACTAAACAATCTATTTTCTTTGAAGCTAAATACAAATATACCTAAATTTGCTTTAATTGGTTTTAAGAATTATTTGGAGTGAGATATGATAATAGTAACTGGTGGTGCTGGTTTTATAGGAAGCGCTTTGATTTGGAAATTAAATAAGATGAATGAAGAAGAAATAATTATTGTAGATGAATTGGGGCATGATGAAAAATGGAAAAATCTTGTTGGACTTAGGTACATCGATATTTATCATCCAAATGAATTTATTGAGCTTGTTTTAAATGATGCTTTGCCTTTTGAAGTTGATACAATCTTTCACTTAGGTGCTTGCTCTTCAACAACCGAAAAAGATGCTGATTACCTGCTACAGAATAACTATCACTATTCTCAGGACCTTGTTAAATATGCCATTACTCATCGTGTTCGATTTATTTATGCTTCTTCTGCTGCAACTTATGGGGATGGTTCAATGGGTTATGTTGATGATGAGCTTAATTTAAATAGTCTTAGACCACTAAATATGTATGGTTACTCAAAACATTTGCTCGATTTATGGCTTCATAAAACAGGGTATAATGAAGAAGTTGTTGGTCTCAAATACTTCAATGTTTATGGTCCAAACGAATATCATAAAGACGATATGCGAAGTGTTGTTCATAAATCATTTGGACAAATTATGAAAACTGGTTCTGTTAAATTATTCAAATCTTACAAAGATGGTTATAAAGATGGTGAGCAAAAACGTGATTTTATTTATGTAAAAGATGCCGTTGATATGACTTTGCACTTTTATAAAAACAAAAATATTAACGGACTTTTTAATGTTGGAACTGGTAAAGTACGCACTTGGGTTGATTTAGTCACTGCCGTTTTTAATGCTGTTGGAAAACCAGTTGATATTGAATTTATTGATATGCCCGCCGAGCTTAAGGAAAAATATCAATATTTTACCGAAGCCAATATTGACAAAATTAGATATATCGGTTACAATAATGAAATTGTATCATTAGAAGATGGAATTACGGATTATGTTAAACGCTATTTATTATTAAATAAATATCTCGATGAATAATAATTACTAATGAGTTTATTATGAAACTAGCTACTTTACTATATGCACAAAAGGACGATAAAACTCTTATGTTATATCGTAATAAAAAGGAAAATGATTATCACAAAGGAAAGTGGAATGGGCTTGGTGGTAAATTTGAATTGGGCGAATCTCCAGAAGATTGTGCAATTAGAGAGTTGAAAGAAGAATCTGGCCTTGATGCAAAAAAACTAAATTTAAAAGGTCACTTAACTTTTCCAATGTTTGACGGCAAAGACGATTGGTATGTTTTTGTTTTTACTATTCCAGAATTTGAAGGCGAATTAATTGAATCTAACGAAGGTCATTTAGAATGGATTGAAAACAGTGAACTTCATAAATTAAATCTTTGGGAAGGTGATAAACATTTTATCGATTGGTTATTTCAAGATGAATTTTTTAGTGCAAAGTTTAATTATAAAAATGGTGTTTTTATTGATTACAGCGTAACGTTTTATTGATATAAAGAAGAGACGAATTGCCTCATCTCTTCTTTTATATAAAATTTATCTTTCCTTTAAAATTAATTCAACTTCTTTTAACTCGCCATTTCTTTCAATAGTAATTTTAACCTTATCGCCAGGATTTCTAGCATATAAATATTTAGTATAAATTTTCAAATCTTTAACTTCATGTCCATCAAAAATTTTAATAATATCTCCCTTTAAAATTCCAGCAGTTTCAGCCGGTGAATCTTCCGAAACTGCAGCTACTTTTACACCATCACCAGTGTAAGCAAAATCTGGCATAAAACCAGTGGCGGTTTTCTTTCCACTTTTTCCAACTGGAATTTTACCATTTGTAATTACTTCCTTTGCTTTACCAGTAAATGCCATTGGCTCTTTTCTATCTGCAAGATAAAGCAATGTTTCTTTTACAACTGTGGCTGTTTTTACTAATCCAGAAGGGTCCAGTTTTTCAATTGTATCTGTTGGTCTATGATAGTCTTCATTTGGTCCAATAAAAAACTGTACTGCTGGAATACCTTTTTCTAAAAAAGCTACTTGGTCACTTGCATCAAGATCTTGAGTTGATAACTTGGTTGCAACACCAGTTGTATATTCTGTACCCATAAAAATAAACTTCCACTCGCGTGCTGAATTACTGTTTAAAACAATCAATTTTGAATTGAACATTCTTCCAACTGAATCAAGATTTAAGTTTGCAATAATTTTTTCAATAGGATAGTTTTTATAATTACTAACAAAATAGCGCGACCCAACTAATCCCGCTTCTTCGCCAGTAAATGCAACAAATATAACTGTGCGTGCTGGGTTAAGTGATTTTGCGGTAGTTTTAATTAATTCTAACATCACAGCAAGTCCACTTGCATTATCATCAGCACCAGGATGTATTTTTCCTTCATTCCCTTTTTTAACATCAGGCCAACCAATTCCTATATGATCATAATGTGCCGATATTACAAGCGGGGCATCCTTTAATTCTGGGTCATTACCTGGTATAATTCCAATAATATTTTTGAGCTTAACATTTTTTTTGTTTAATACGTCTTGCTCCCAAGTTTGAAAATAAGTTCCGTTATCGCCGCCATGTTGCAAACCATATTCCTCATATTTTGATTTGATATATTCTGCAACTTTTTCAATTTCTGGACTATCTATTCCTCGTCCATTCAATTCTTCCGATGATAAATATTTAATTGTTCCCATCATTCTTTCTGCTGAAAATACTGGTTCGAGTGTTGCAAGAGGCAATCTTTTTTCAAGTTTCACATTTGAATTGCTTGCTCTTGAAACCAGTTTTTTTGCAAGAGGTGAACCCACAACGGGCCATTGACCTTTCTCTATATTGGTTGGTTCGTCACCCGAAAATGCAAGGTAGCTGTACTTTCCATAATGGGGAAGTTTTCTTACAATTCCATCACTCGCTTTTTCATTGCCAATTGAAAATAAACCAATTACTTCATTATTGTTTTTAGGATTTATAACCGTTAAAAAGAAACTATTGTTTTCTGTTCTTATTTCTTTTTTCTCAAATATTACTTTGTTCAAACTCATCATCGAGTTATATCCACTAATTCCACTTTCTATAACAGAAGCAAATTTATTGTCTAATCCTAAAATTAAGACAGTATTTTCTATTGGAAGGCTTTTAATTTCAGAATCATTTACAATTTCATATTTTTTCTCTTCGCCTTTTATCCACTTTGAAATAAAATTTTTATATAATTCTTTATTATTAACTGGCAATACAACAATTGTTTTTTGAGCTCCAAATAGTTTTGTAAAAGTTGGTGGTGTTTCCATTGGGTCAAGTTTTCTAAATAAATCGAACTGCTCATCTACTAATAATTCAATAGGTTTTTCCTTTAAAGTAAAATTGAACTTAACTTCTTTTTCATTCATTTGAAATATTTCTGTATGTGTTCCATTTTCAGCAACAACAGTAACTGGAACATCAATATAAAATACTTCTTCATTTTGGATTTGCTTTAGTGTAAATGACACATTGTTGAAATCACGAATACTTTTTGTTGTCACATCCTTTAAAACTATTTCTGGAGCTCCAGTTCTATTAACCCATTGTTTAAAAAACCATTTTAAGTCTTGTTCTGTAACTTCTTCAAATGCAAGTCTAATATCATCAAACGAAGTACGCTTAAATTTGTTTTCTCTGTTAAATTTTTGTATTCCTTTAATAAATAATTCATCGCCCACTTTTCTTCGAAGCATATGAAAAAACATTAAACTTTTACCATATCCAACTGCCTCGCTTGGTTCATCAAATCTTGACAAAAATTTACTAAGTGGAAAATCATTTTCAGCAGTAACATAATTTGTGAATTTCTGTAAAGTTGATCTACGATATTCAACAGCTTGGTCACGTTGCTCTTTAATTAAATGGTCTGCCATATAGGCAGTGATTCCTTCGCACCAATTGCCTTTTTCAAAATTTACATAAACTGAATTTCCCCACCAATTGTGAAGTAACTCATGCGGATATGATGAATGCAAAATAAATGGAAATCGAATAATCTTCTCTCCCAGCAAGGTAAATGACGGCATACCATAACCGGTTTCCCAAAAATTTTCGACCAAAGCAAATTTTGTATAAGGATATGGTCCAACAAGTTTACGATACATCTCCATATATTGAGCAGTTGTTTCTAAATACTTATTTGCAAGACCTTCATCTGGAGTGCGTAAAAATGCCATTGCGTCTATTGAACCCATTGAAAACGAGTATTCTGTAAATGGTGCTGCAATTAAAAACACTTCTTCTTGGGGGGTTGGTGATTCCCATTTATCAACGTGCTCTTTTTCAGTCGTTTCATCAATTATTCGTGAGCCGATAGAAATTGTTTTCCACCCCTTTGGGGCGGTTGTTGTCAAATTAAATGTGATTAATTCATTATCAAAATATGGCACCCAATATGTTGAGCCAGCAAGGTAAATTCCTTTTTCCCAAATAATTCCAAGGGATTCACTAAATCCACGAGCATAATTTTCTTCGCTTTGTTTAATTGGTGATTCAATTTTCCCGCTATATTTAATTTTAAATTTGAAATCACCTTTGTAATCGTATGGAATATTTATTTGGTAAAGATTTAATTTTAATTTGCTATCAGCATTTACATTATCCTTATCCATACCTATATCTTCAGCATTTTCAAATTCATCCAACTTCATAATTGTGCTGTTTTCTTCAATTATTAGTCCACTGAAAAGTTTGAACTTAATTTTATTCTTAATCAGAGCTTCTGGAATTGTGATTTCATCAATAACAGAAATAAAATAATTAATTGGCTTAACCACAGCATTAATTTCGTGGTGAATTAAATTGGTTTGTGCATTTGCAACAAATGCACCCAATGTTAATAATAATATTTTTTTTATCATTTCTATACCTAATATTTATTTGAATACAAATCTTTAAGAAAATTTTTACTTATTTAAATAATATCATTCATTTTCAAAATAATCATAAAAAACTGGATTTGTCATTTTTTAATGAATAATAATTTCAACTGGATTTTCAACCCTCAAATATTTTCTTGCAACACTTTTAACATCCTCTAATTTTGTATTTTTAATAGCTTTAAGTCTTTCATCATCGCTTGTAATTTTTCCATTATAATAATAAGAATGCGCTAAATAATAAGCTTGGTTTATGCTCGAGAGCCTTCTGAACATCATTTTACCTAAATACATGTTAATTGTTTTTTCAATATCGATATCTGTTTTACTATCAGCAAATTCTGTATTAAACAGTCCTGCAAATTGTGGCAAAAGAATTTCTACATTTTTAGGTTGAGTTGGAACATTAACATAGAAAAGAGCTTTATCATTTATCATTTTAATTCCGCTTGCCATTCTGTATGCCAATCCTTGTTTTTCTCGAATATTAAATGAAATATCATCGCTTAGCATAAGAGAAAGGATTGTTAACGCAGCCTCATCGTTTTTATCATAATTTCTTACAAATCCAAAAAAGGTTTGTGATTGCTCACCACCGCCATCTTTTTCAATTTTTTTTGCTTCATTCCATTTAACAATTCCTCGTTCTTTGGCCAAACCACTAAATCTGTTTGTGGTTTCAGAATAAAAATCGGCATATAATTTGTTTATAACATCTGGAGATTCATTAGATACTACTGAAATAATTACATTATTTGGTGTAAAATACTCTTTACCAAATTGCAAAAATTTATTGTAATCTAAAATTTTAATATCCTTTGTTTCAATAACAGGTTCAAGTATTAAAGACTCGTATGCCTCTTCGTACATCTGCTTGCTTTTATCTTTTTCACCCATCATTGCAGGCATTCCACCATTTGATTTATTTACATTATTAAATTCTTCTTCTGTTGGAATGAAATATAGCATTTCTTCGTTAAGATATTTTATTGCACCTTTTATATCGTTTGCAAGTCCCTCAACTCTGATATACCCAAAAGTTGGACTTAAATAAATATTATCCATTGGAATAAAAGGATTATCATTTACCACAAAGTTAAGTCCATATTTTGAGCTTTTGTTTTGGTTTTCTGTTGATTTCATTCGCTCGCCAAAAGCTTCGTGCCATTTTTTTGCAACATCATTCCTATATTTTTTTTCAAAATCTGATTTATATTTAAACATATAATGAATAGATAATAACTCACTTGCTATATTTTGCTTTGCAATAACTACCGCATTTGTAACACCATTTTCAAATATATCTGTTTTAATATCTAAATTTTCTTCAACCATTTTGTTTTTTAGTGGATGCTGAATAATTATTTGAGGTTCTGCTGTAATAGCAAAATTGGTTAATTTTTTGCCAGCTTCTAATATTCCATTTCCACTAAATGCGTCAATTATTGCATCAAGACCATTTTGGGCAATAAGATTTGCATTATAAATTCCAAACATGTGGGGTTTTTCAATTTGACGTAAAAAATCGGATTTTACTTTAATTGCTTCGGTAGAAATTGATTCATCTGTAAGTGCAAATTTTAGTTTTCTAAATTCTGTATCAAGATATTTTGAAATTGCATCAATATTTTGTTCATTAATTAAAGTTAAATTTACTTCAATAAAATTTTCAACTGGAAAATTATGAAGCGTAAACGAAACGCTTTCTATTTCATTTGCAAATTTTTCTATCAATTTACTCTCAAATTTATCTTTTGCTTTTTCTAACGACAAATTAAGAAGACTGAAAAAATCAGCAGAATAATTTTCAACTGAATAGAACTGTTGAAGTTGTGTTTTATCGCCTTTATAAAAGCGATGGTTAACTAATTTTTTGTTGAATGTCTTAGCTGGGTTAAAACCTGTGCTCCATTCTGGAAAATTTGTTCGTTTAACAATTCCAGGTTGAACACTTCCGTAAATTTCTTTTACTGATTGTAACATTTCATCTGTTTTAAAATTACCAATTATGCTCATTACCATATTATTGGGTACATAATTATTTTTATAAAAATCATAAACGTAATCTCTATTCATATTTTTTATTGTTTCATAAGTACCTAATGTTGGCAATGAGAGCGCGTGTCCATCATAAATTACATCAATTACATTTCTATATAATTGCTCTTTGGAATTGGATAGTGATTTAGCAATTTCTTCAAGAACAATTCCCTTTTCTTTTTCAAAATTTTCAAGTGGAAGTGTTGAATCGAACAACATTCCAGCTTGTATTTTCATACCTTCCTTAATATTTTCGGCTGGAGTAACCATCATAAAATTAGTAAAATATTCGGATGTGTTTGCGTTATTATATCCACCAATTTTGTCTGTTAAATCATAAAGTTCACGTTGGTTCAATTTTGTTGTTCCATTAAACAACAAATGTTCAAGCATGTGACTCATTCCACTCGTGGAAAAAGTTTCGTATGCAGAACCAACTTTTACAACTGTGTTAACTCCAATCATTGGCAGTGCTGGATTTTCAATTAACAACACTTCAATTCCATTATCTA
>PCUD01000016.1:26818-29110 GCA_002786785.1 Ignavibacteriales bacterium CG18_big_fil_WC_8_21_14_2_50_31_20
CTGCTTTTTAAACATGCTAATTCTCCTTTATAATTTTATTCCTTAATCAAATTATTTCAATATTAATCAATATTGATATTGCAAAATCTTTGTTGTAATTTGGCAATAAGTACATATATTTTCAACTTTAAAATTAGGTTTATCTGAAATCAAAAATTAAAATATTACTTATAATTATAAGCATTCAAATACTTTTTAGCTGTACAGTTGAAAACAAAAATAATTATTCCTCACGATATAAATATAATGTAAACATCGATTTACCAGAAATTAAATTTAGAAAAAAACTTATAGCAATTACAGGATTTAATGCTTATAGCTATTTTATTTATAATGGCACTCCAATGGGCTATGAATATGAATTGCTTACTCGGTTAGCCAAACATTTAAATTTGGAATTGGAAATTAAAATTGCCCGCACTAACGATGAAATGATTATAATGCTAAATAATGGTGAGGGTGATTTAGTTGCCGATAACTTAATTGTTACAAAAAGAAGAAAAAAAATTGTTTCGTTTGTTGACCATTTAACTACTTCAAGTCAAGTATTAATTCAACGCAAGCCAATAAATTGGCGAAATATGAAACTTCACGAAATTGATGCTATGCTAATTCGCTCACCAATTGATTTAGTTGGGAAAATAATTCATGTTGCAAAAGTTTCACCTTCTATTAATCGATTAAAAAATTTGTCTGAAGAACTTGGTGCTGATATTGATATAATTGTTGCACCAGATAGTTTAACTTCTGAGGATTTAATAGGGCAAGTTTCTAACGGCGAGATTGACTATACTATTGAGGATGAAAAAATTGCAAGACTTCTTCAATTCGAATATCAAAATATTGATATCAATCTCCCTATTTCACTTCCTCAAAAAATTGCTTGGGCAGTTAGAAAAGATTCTCCATTATTGTTAAATGAAATTAATAATTGGTTAGCCAATATTAAAAAAACAACTGATTATTATGTCATTTACCAAAAATATTTTGATAACAAATATTCTTTTAGGAAAAGGTATAGAAGCGATTACTTTTCAATGACTGGCGGTAATATTTCAGAATATGACAATCTAATTAAGGAATATGCAAATACATTGCACTGGGATTGGCGTTTGCTTGCTTCATTAATTTATCAAGAATCGCAATTTCGTCCTAATAGAACTTCAACTGCTGGAGCAACAGGGTTAATGCAGCTAATGCCTGCTACTGCACAAAAATTTGGGATAGATAGTCTTTCAAGTACTTATGATAATTTAGAAGCTGGTGTTAAATATCTAAAATTATTATGTAAAAATTGGAAAGCTGAAATTCCAGATTCTAGTGAAAGAATGAAGTTTGTTATGGCTTCATATAATATTGGACAAGGTCACGTTGAAGATGCACGCAAATTAGCAGAAAAATATGGTGCTGATAAAAATATTTGGTTCGACAATGTTGAATTTTATTTGTTGCAAAAAGCTTATCCCAAATATTATAAGGACAAAGTTGTTAGAAATGGTTCAGCAAAAGGAAAAGAAACTGCAAAGTACGTCCGTGATATTTTTTATAGATATGAACATTATCAACAGTTTATTCAGTAAAACAAAATGAAAGATGGAAATGGTTTGCATCTCACTTCCATCTTAATCTTAATTCTTACTCCTAATCTTAATCTGCTTTTAGAGATAGGTCAAGGAGTAGGGATAAAATTTTATTCTTTCGTTGCAATTATCAATTCAACTATTTCTGTTTTGTCTGGAGTCATTTTTATTTTACCCATGTTGTGTGTAGCACTATTACTAGAAACTAGTAAATTATATTCGCCTTGTGGTATCTTGGAAATAAAAAACTCACCTTTCTCATTTGTAGCACATCCCAATTTTGTCCCTTCAAAATATATACTTGAAGCAACAACAGGCAATCCACCATCTTGTGAAATTAATTTTCCGCTCAGTTTCGCTAAACCATTTTGACTTTCATCTTTTGTTTCTTTTAAGAGTATTTCATCTTTAGCTTTTGGTTTTTTAATCTCACTAACTGTATCATCCAACTTAAATAAAATAGGAACCGTAACTTGAACATTTACAGCTTTCCCTCTTTGCTTACCTGGAGTAAATTTAACTTTTTTTACTGCACTCGCTGCAACTTCATCACAACCAGCACCAATTCCTTTTAATACTTCAGCCTTCACCACAGTTCCTGTTGAATCAATAAAAGCCTTTACATAAACTCGCCCTTGTATTCCAGCTCTTTTTGCAATTTCTGGATAAGTAATATTTTTTTGAATCGCTGCAATTCCTCCAATTGGTGAAG
>PCUD01000016.1:29206-29349 GCA_002786785.1 Ignavibacteriales bacterium CG18_big_fil_WC_8_21_14_2_50_31_20
ATAGTTCTCTGGCTTACTTTGAAACTCGCATTTAGTTTTTGAAAATATTTCATTCACCTCAAGATTCATTTGCTTTTTAGTTTCTGCAGGAATTAGATTTTGTGTAAGTATTTTATATGTTGTTACTTCATGATATTCGCTAT
>PCUD01000001.1:0-11001 GCA_002786785.1 Ignavibacteriales bacterium CG18_big_fil_WC_8_21_14_2_50_31_20
TTTGTTACTGCATTTCTAAAAACTTTTCGTTCTATTAAATCTTGCGGAGGATATCCTGTTATTGTTAATTCTGGAAAGATTACTAAATCAACTCTACTTTCAATAGCTTTCTGATAACCATCAATTATTTTCTTTTTGTTCCATTCTAAATCACCAATTATTGGATCTATTTGACAAAGGGCTATTTTCATTTATTGTTACTCTAAAATATTAAAAATTGATTTTAAAACTACTGAAGATAAAAAGTATTGGCAATAAGAATATCTTCTGCTAAAATTAAATGAAATAGTTTAGCTACTAAAGTTTTAATTAATTAAACTAATTTTATGAAAAAGAGTTTAATTTTATAGAAATTAATTATGGTATAATTATTCAGGGAGTGCAAAATAGAGTGAACTACCTTTGCTTAATTCACTTTCTGCCCAAATTGTACCACCATTTTTTTCAACTAACTCCTTGCAGAGAATTAAACCAAGCCCGGTTCCTTTTTCTCCTTTTGTGCCCAAAGAACTGTAATTCTCATCAATTTTGAATAATTTTTTGAGTACAGTTTTCTTCATTCCAATTCCATTATCTTTAATTTGAACAATAATTGAATTATTTTGCTTTTTTGTAGAAATTGTAATTTTTCCATTATTGGGGGTAAATTTGATTGCATTTGCAAGTAAATTTCTAAAAATTGTTTCAATCATGTTGGGGTCAGCATAAACAATTACATTTTCGTTAATAATATCATTAATAGTAATTTCTTTATTTTTAGCAGAAATTTCAGAAATAGCAACAACTTTTGCGAATGCATCTTTTAAATTTGTTTTTTTAGGTGCAAATTTCATTCTGCCTGTTTGAATACTTGACCATTCTAACAATTCTAAAATTAATGAGTAAACGTTTTGAATGGAATCATTAAGCGAACTAATTGATTCCATTTTTTCATATTCAGAAAGTCCATTATAAGTTTCTGTTAATAATTCGCTCATTCCCATTAATCCTTGAAAAGGGCTTCTTAAATCATGAGAAATTATTGAAAAAAACTTATCTTTATCTGCATTTAACTTTTTAAGTTTTTTTTCTGATAAAGCAAGCTTTTCGTCGGCATATTTCTTATTTATTGCTTTAATAACTTGTACGGAAACAAACTCGAGTAATTCAATATCTTCAGAACTAAAAGCATCTGGATTATGATAATCTTGAATAACTAAAACACCTTCAATTGACGATTCAAAATTAAGATAAATTCCAACCCAAATTTTTGCATATTCACCACTTAAGCCAACTTTACCTTCACTTTGAAGTTGTTTATCTATTTCTTCAGTAATTATCATGCTCTTTTTTTGACTCAAAACATATTCTGTTAAGCCATCACTAAGTGGGTGTGGTTCCGGTTTTTTGTCTTTTTCATCAACATGATAAGGAAAGTTGAGTAATTTTGTTTCTTCGTTGTATAGAGCAATATAAAAATTATCGGCAGGCATCAAATTTTTAATTATATTATGAATAGATCCATACAATTCAGAAAGCGATTTGTCAGAGTTAGCTTCATCAGAAATTTTAAATAGTGCAGCTTGTAATATTTCCTGCTTTTTATTTTTGGTAATATCCTGCACAATTCCCAAAGAGCGAATTGGCTCACTTTTTTCGTTATAAAATATTTTAACTTTCTCATAAACATATTTAATTTCGTCTTTACTAAAAATAAGACGGTATGTTAAATCAAAATTTTTGTGATTTTGCAATGCAATTTGATATGTTTTTTTTACAATGGCTCTATCTTCGGGATGAATTAAATTGTAAAAGTCAGTATTTGTAAATTCCTTTTTAACTGGGTCAATATTGTAAATACGTAATAATTCTTTTGAGCGTTGAATATCATTTGTTTTTAAATTTTTTTCCCAATGACCAATGTGGGCAATTCTTTGTGCTTCTCTTAAAAATTGCTCGCTTTCTTTTAATTTCCGTTCTGCTTCAACACGCTTAGAATTATCTTCAATTAAAATAATTCCACCTTTTATTTCATTTTTTTTTGAATAAATTGCACTAAAATTGGCAATTATTGGAGTTCCATTATTTGATAAAAATGGATTAAAAATTCCTTCAAAAAAACCAATGCCCGATACTAATGTTTTTTTTATTTCAAAACGAAATTTTTCATCTTTTAAATCTTTTAGCAAATTAACTTTAAATAAAACCTCTTGTTTTACTCCAGTTATTTCTAAAACTTTTTCATTGCAATCAATAATTTTTCCAACACTATTAAAGTAAATTATTCCAAAAGGGGAATTTGAAAATATAGTTTTGTATATTTCTTCGGACGTAGTGCTATTATTTGTTTTTTCAGTGGCCATTATTACTCAAGAATATTAATTGATAAATTACTTAAATAGGTTTCAAGAAATAGGATTTCTTGTTAAGATAAAAACAAAATAAATTCTTAAACAACCAAAACTATGGAAAATTTTAATTTGTTATTGTAAAAACTAAAAGATTTTATAATATTTTTTTGGAATGAAATTTATACCCCGCCCTTTACCATTAAAAAATTATTTTTTTCATTTGATAATTTTTTTAATTCGAAAGGAAGAATAATTTTAAAACAGGTACCTGGATTTTTATTTGTTCCTATTTGGCTTGGACTATCAACGGAAATGCTTCCTCGATGTTGGTGGATAATTTCTTTTACAAGCGATAATCCAACGCCAGCACCTTCTTCGTTGTTGCCATTAGAATTTTTTGCTCTATAATAGTTATCAAAAATTTTGTCTATTTCGTTTTCTGGAATGCCAATTCCATTATCACAAATATTAATAGTAATTGAATTTTCTCCAAAATATGAATCAATTTTCACTTTCCCTTTTTTATGGGAGTATTTTATTGCATTTCCAATAAGGTTTGAAAAAGCTAATTTAAGCAAAACCTCGTCACCTTTTATAATTCTAAAGTTATTAGAAGTAGAACGGGTAACACTTAGCTGTTTAGCAAGAACATTTTCACTGTTTAAGTCAATTATATCATCTAATATTTTATTAACGTCAACATCGTCACTTGTTTTTTCATCAAGCAGCCTTAAGCGTGAAATTCTTAATATATTATTTATCATTTCAAGCGATTCACTTAGTCTTATAACTGCTCTATTTAATTTTTGATTAATTTTTGGAGAAAAATCACCAATAAATCCATCCAAGATTAATGAAATAATTGATTTTGTAGCAGCAATAGGTGATTTAATTTCGTGGATAACTCCCATAATATATTTTTGTTTTTTCAATTCAGAATTATTTATTTCTTTTAAAGCTGCATGAAGTTTTTTCTCATTTAAGTAAAGTTGATGTGCAATTCTGTTTGTGAGAAAAACACTTACTAATGTCATTAATCCAAAAGAAATTAATGTTGTTATAATGTATTCTGGGTTATTGTACAATTCGGTTTTATAAATTCCGTTAAGGCAGTAGTGTGGAAAAATTGCAAAATATTGTAGTGAAGTTATTAACGTCATTGAAATTAAAACAGTAAAAGCTATTGAGTATATTACAATTCCAGGAAGAATTAAACTACCAATTATTAAGTGGAAAATGTAGAACATATAAAGTGGGCTTTCAATTCCTCCAGTAATAAAAATGAGAAAAGTTAATAATAATAAATCAACACAAATTTGTAATAAAGAAAGGTGAAGCGGATTAAATCTTCCGCGTTCAGTTTTTATATGTTTTCTAACGAATAATAGGGAAATATTATAAACAAACAAAAATAATGTGATTATTCCAATCAAATTATGCTGGAAGAGTGTAAGCTGAATGTCAATTAAAAATTCAAAAAGATAATTAAAGGCAAATAACATTGCAATTGCAATAAATCGAAGTTTAATGAAAAATAAATTTCTTCGCTTCAACGAAGCCCAAAATCTTTCTGTTGTATCAATCCATTCTGGAACTAATTTTAGCATAATTCATTTTATGTTAACGTTTGAGAATAATAATTTAAAATATAACAAATTCCATTTTTGAAATTAAAATGTTTATTTTGAATAAGAAATTTAGTTTTAATATTTAAAATTCGTTACGCAATATACTCACCACGCTTTATATACTTTGTATGAAGTAATTCATGCGATTTATGACCACATGGACCATCCGTTAAGAAATTTTCATAAATATATGCAATATGAGGATTTTCGTGCGATTTACGTATTGGCAAACCTTCTTCTTCTTTATAAATTGCTTCAGCACGTTTTGCTCTTATTTCTGCATTTGTAGGAATTGGTTGTCCACCTCCACCAATGCAGCCACCAGGGCATCCCATAAATTCAATAAAATGACATTCGCTAAAAATTCCTCCAGCTTTAATATTTTCCATAACTTTTTTAGCATTAGCTGTTCCATGGGCTACTGCTACTTTCAAAGTAGCACCTTTTAACCAATTCCAATTTGAAAAATATTTTTTATACATTTCTGGAACATCACCAACTTCTTCAATTGGCAATTCAACATAACGAATTCCTTCAAATCCACGAACTGGGGTTATGTTTGCGTTCTCGAATAAATTTTCGACTTTCTTACCAGTTACTAATTCTACAACTGTTCTTAGTGCAGCTTCCATTACTCCACCAGTTGCTCCAAAAATAAGACCTGCACCAGATGCTTCACCAAATGGTTCATCAAATCCAGATTTAGGTAATTCTGGAAGAAATATTCCAGTCTCTTTAATCATTTGAGCAAGTTCACGCGTTGTTAATCCAAAATCAACATCTTTAAATCCGGAATCAACCATTTCTGGTCTGTTACATTCAAACTTTTTAGCTGAACATGGCATAACGGCAATTGTAACAATATCAGCAGGATTTATATTTTCTTCTTGTGCATAAAAAGTTTTTATTAAAGTTCCAAACATTTGTTGAGGTGATTTAGCCGAACTTAAATTATCTATATATTGTGGATAGAAATGTTCTAAATATTTTACCCAACCGGGCGAACAAGAAGTAAATTGTGGAATTTTATTTAAATTTTCACTCTTTACAAGCGCATTATAAAGACGCAGAATAAGCTCTGTTCCTTCTTCCATAATTGTTAAATCTGCTGTAAAGTTTGTGTCAAAAACTTTATCAAACCCAATTCGTCGTAGTGCTGTATTTAGTTCTCCAGTCATAGAATGACCAGCTTCCAAACCAAATTCCTCACCAATTGCCGCTCGTGGAGATGGAGCAGTTTGAATAACCACATGCTTTTTGGGGTCATCAATTGCACGCCAAATTTCATCCCTTGGGTCATTGGCACGTAGAGCTCCGGTTGGGCAACGATTAATGCACTGTCCACAATTAATGCAAATTACATCTGAAAGCTGTTTGTCAAAGAAAGTTCCAATATGTGTAGAGTCTCCACGTCCAATAGCCTCAAGTACACCAACTTCTTGCAAATCTATACAAGTGCGTACACAGCGTTTACAGAGAATACATTTATCCATATCGCGAACTACTGAATATGACGAATTATCAATTTTAAATCGTGGTTTTTGCACATGTCCAAAATTATAATGGTCAACTCCATACTCTTTTGCAAGTGATTGCAATTCACAATTGTTGTTTCTAAAGCAAGAATAGCATTCTCCATAATGCTCGCTTATTAACAAATCAATAATATTCTTACGGGCTTTGCGAACCATTGGAGTTGCAGTTTTAATTTTAATTGGGGCAGTAATAGGAAATGCACAAGATGCTTGTAAAGTTCTCATGTTTTCAATTTCCACTACACAAACTCGACAAACGCCTGCAATACAAAGATCATCATGATGGCATAATGTTGGAATATGGATATTATTTTTTTTACATGCTTCAAGGATTGTAGTTCCAAGTGGGACGATTATTTCCTTTTCATTTATTTGAACTTTTACAGAACCACCAATATATTCTGGATGAAGTGGCAATTCAATTTTATGAGGTTTTTGACTAACTGGTGCACGGCCATTACCTTTATTTTCCATTTGCATCTCCATTTTCATGATAAAAAATCTCGTCTTTAAAATTTTCTAATATTGAAATAAAAGAATTTGGTGATGATTGACCAAGTCCACATTTAGAAGCTATTTGCATTGTTTTGCCTAAATCTTTTAATTTATCCAAATAAGCAAAAGTGTATTTCTCATTTTCAATCATCTTAACTCCCTCAAGAAGTTTTGTGTTTCCAATTCTGCAAGGTGTACATTGACCACATGATTCTTCAACAAAAAATTCCATAAAGTTCTTTAAAATTTTTAGCATATCTCTATTTTTATCAAATATTATTATTGAACCGCCTGTTGGAATATCTTCGTAAGCAATTTTGCGATTAAATTGGGATTTTGGGATACAAATGCCCGAAGCTCCTCCAATTTGAACTGCTTTTGTATTTTTTGCTCCAACTTTTTCTAACATTTCTGCAATTGTGATTCCCCATTCCCATTCATAAACATCAGGTTTTTCGCAATCACCAGAAATTGAAAATAGTTTTGTTCCCGTAGATTTTTCAGTTCCAAAATTTTTAAACCAATTTCCACCATTTAATATAATGTGTGGAACACAAGAAAGTGTTTCAACATTATTAACAGATGTTGGCATACCCCTGAAGCCTGTATTCACTGGATATGGCGGACGGTTGCGAGCTTCACCTCTGTGACCTTCAAGTGATTCTATAAGTGCTGTTTCTTCACCACAAACATAGGCAGATGAGCCTAAATGGATTTTTATGTCAAAATCGAAGCCCTCCTTCCCAAGTATGTTTTTGCCAAGTAAATTCTCTTTTCTCATCAATTCAAGAAAGTCTTGAAGTGATTTGCGAATGTATTCATATTCACCACGTAAATAAAGAATTCCAAACTTGGCACCAATTGCATAACCAGCAATTACCATCCCTTCAAAAACTAATTCGGGATATTCAACAAGCAAAACTCTATCTTTAAAAGTACCTGGTTCACCTTCATCAGCATTACAAATTATATATTTTCTTTCTGCAATAGCAGCAGCACCTAACATCCATTTTGTAGAAACTGGAAATCCAGCTCCACCCCTACCTTTTAATTTAGAATCTTTTATTTCAAAAAGAATATCTTCGCGTGAAAGTGTTAATGCTTTTCGGACACCTTCACCTAATGTGTATTCAGAAAATAAAATTTTTCCATTTCTAACTTTTGGCTTTTTCATATTTATCCCACCACTTTATGTAGATTTTCAACTGCAGTTTGCGGAGTAAGTCGGGTAAACACTCTTTCATTAATTGCCATTGCTGGCCCTTCGTCGCACAAGCCCAAACAATTTGTATATTCAATAGTAAATTTATTATCGCTTGTTGTTTCACCAATTTTGATACCTAATTCGCGCTCAACTGCTTTTACAATAGACATCTTATTTTTCATATCGCACGAAATTGTTTTACAAATTCTTACAATATTTCTCCCTTTTGGCTCTGAGTTTAAAAATGCATAAAACGAAATAACACTATAGACTTCTACAGGTTGAATACATAAATGGCGAGCTATTTCTTGTTGTGCATAATCAGAAATGTATCTGTGGTTTGCTTGAATTTCTTGCAAAATTGATAGCAAAGACGAACGGGAATTTCCATATTTTTCAATTAACTGTTCAATTTCTTTTGCAAGAGAAGTTTTTTCAAATACTAACATTTAATACCTCTTGTTATTTATTAATTAAAAATTTTACTTTTTTTATTAATTCACTTGAGGAAATTGGTTTTTCAACAAAATCATCAACAGGTACCATTTCTCCTGCACCATATTCCATCCCTACAACTTTTGAAATAGATGTATACATTAATATTGGAGTTGTAATTCCTTCTCTTCGGAATTTTTGAGCAAGAAAAAAGCCGTCATCGGGTTCATCCATCATAACATCCAAAATAATTAAATCTGGTTTTTTTTCTTTTACTAATAAATATCCATTGGTTGGATTATCGGTGGTGAAAACTTCAAAATTGCTAGCTTGTAAAATTAATTCTGTGGCTTCTAAGATATCGTGGTCATCATCAATTACGACAATTATTGACATGTTTAACTCCAATTTAAATTTTAAAATTATTTTGATGGAGAATAATTTCAGTTGGGGTTATAAAACAAAAATTATGCCTATTAAAATACTGTTATAAACTATCAAATTTTGCATCTAAAAAAGGAATATATTTTTGAATTCTATTTTATTATCAAAAGAGGAAATAATTTTCCCATTTGTTATAAAATACTTTTTGGGGTAATAGGTTTTATTTGAATTAAATATTAAAAGGTATTTCAAAAAAAATTGAAAATACCTAAGTTTTAATATAAATTATTTTTTGCAGCTTTTTCAACTTCCTTAAAAACTCGTATAAAATTACCACCCCAAATTTTTGCAATTTCATTTTCAGAATATCCACGTTTTAGCAGTTCAGTTGTAATATTTCCCATTTCACTTACGTCTTTAACACCATTAACTTGCCCACCTCCGTCAAAATCGGAACCAATACCAACATGGTCAATACCAACTAATTTTACCACATAATCAATATGGTCAATAACATCGCTTAAGGTTGCATGTTTAGAAGGAAATTTTGTATGAATATCATCCCATTCTTTTGCTAATTCTTCTTTTTCTTTTTCCGAAACGTTTGGATCGATATATTTATTTTTTATTATTGCTACTACTGAATCTCTCTCAGCATTTGGTTCTGGAGTTTTAAGATATTCATCAACAAAATTTATATCTATAATACCTCCATTCTTTGCAAGAAGTTTGATCATATCGTCGGTCATATTTCTTGGATGTTTACACAAACTTCTAACATTACTATGTGTGGCAATAACTGGAGTTTTAGAATATTTAATAACTTGATAAAATGAACTATCTGAAATGTGTGAAACATCAATAATAATTCCAAGTCTATTAAGCTCTTTTATTACCTCAATTCCAAAATCAGTCAATCCGTTGTCCTCACTTTCATCGCTTGACGAATCACAAATATCATTATCCTTTGTGTGGCAAAGTGTTAAGTAGCGAATTCCAAGTTTATAAAAATGTTTAATCTGTGAAATGTCTTTCCCAATTGGATAGCCATTTTCCATTCCAATTAAAATTGGATGTCGGTTGGAATTGTATATTCTTAAAATGTCATTGCTCGAAAATGCTAATTCTGCAATAGATGGAAAGGAATTAATGCGCGATTTAATTGTTTCTAAAATTTTGTTAGCTTTTTCGTTTGCATTTTTATTTCCAACGCTATCACGTTTGCCTTGTGCTGTCCACACAATAAAAAAGGCTGCATCTAACCCGCCTTTATTCATCCTTGGAAAATCTGTTTTACTTTTACTTCCTATTAATGAATTATCCACTTCAAGACTATAAGTAGAATCACGAGTAAGTTTAATGGGAATATCAATATGAGTATCAATTGTTAAAAAATTGGAATGAATTTCATCGACAGTTTTATGTTTGCAAGAAGCGAACAGAATTACAATAGACAAAGTAATAAGAAAAATTTTCATAATTGCTCTTTCTTAAATAATAAATATTTTTTAAAATTTCTTTCAGAAAATAGTGAAATAATTATTTTAATTTTCGATAATTTAATGAAGCAATAAATTAGATATTAATTTGGTTAAAATGGAGAATTTAAATGGAGAATGAAAAAGATTCATTAATACTATCTGGTGAAGAAACTTTTAATGTTTTACTAAATATTAAAGACCTGCCTTCAATTCCCAAAATAATGTTAGAAGTTCAAGCTCTTTTAAGGAGTGAATCGCACAATACTGTGAAATTAGCAAGTATTGTTGGAAAAGATCATGGACTTACAACCAAAATTTTAATGGTTGCAAATTCTCCTTTATATGGTTTACAACGCAAGGTTTCATCGTTAGAATTTGCAATTATGCTGCTCGGTGTGAACGAAGTTTCAAATATAGTTACTGCTTTATCATTAGCAGAAACAATGAAGATGAATGATATTTACGGTCTAAATTTTATGTCATTTTGGAAACATTCTATGCTTGTTGGAACTGCAGCAAAAGATATTGCAAAAAGACTTGGATTTTTTGATTTATCTGGTGATGCTTTTGTTGGAGGAATGCTACATGACCTTGGAATTCAATTAACTGCAAGATATTTTAAAAACCAATTTGAAAAAATAATGGAATCTGTTGAAAAAGATGGATTAAATTTTAAAGCTGCTGAAGAAAAATATTTAGGATTAACACACCAAGAAATTGGAGGATTTATATCGAGAAGATGGAATCTTCCTCCTCATTTAATAAATTCGTTAATGTTTCACCATAATCCTTATGGTGCAATGGATTCACCAATTGTTCCATATATCGTTCATATTGCTGATTGTATGACTCAAAAATTCAAAATTGCAGATGTACATTGGGATGAGGGTTTAGAGTTTGACAAGTCAATTATAAATGTTCTAAAGTTTGAAAGCGAAGAAAAGTTTAATGAATTTGTTGATGATTATCAAAGCAGATTTGAAGAAACAGCAAATGCTATTAAATTTTAGTTTCTAATTAACTTCGTTTGGAAAATCGGGTACAATCAATTCCTGAAGTAGTTTTCACTTCAATTGATGGAAGTTTTTTGGATTTAAATCCCATTGCTTTACATCCATATGGGAAGTTTTTATGCCAAGTAATATAAAGATGTTTGCAATTACGACAATTTATTTCAGTTTTTTTCATCTTAAAATTTAGTTTAGAAGTATTAGATTATCTTTTGGTTTTAGTTAAATATAAATAGTTTCTATTATTTGTTTGTTAAAATATGTGAAAAAAACGACAATCAAAAACATTTTAAGCCACAATCCTTAATATAAATTTCATATTCATATTTGTTTTAATATAACCAATTCAAAAATATTTTAGATTTTTAAAAAAATGAATTTTTTGAATAAATGCTAAATGCAAAATTATTAAAATCATATCCCAAGTTTAATCTTGATTATAGGTCTTAAATAAAGTAATTTAACGCAATATAATTTTATTTTTTAGAATATTTAAATA
>PCUD01000001.1:11029-11587 GCA_002786785.1 Ignavibacteriales bacterium CG18_big_fil_WC_8_21_14_2_50_31_20
TTTACATTCAGCAAAAAAATTATACAAAAGCAAAAGAAGCGCTTGAAAAGGAAATATCAAAAAATGCTGCAAGTGATGAGGGTTTATACTTACTTGGGTACCTAAATGGTGAACAAGGTGATTTGACTTCGATGATAAAAAACTTTGATAAATCACTTGCAATTTCCAAAAAATTTGAAAAAAATATTGATGATTACAAAAAATTTCAATGGCAAGATAGCTTTAACAAAGGTGTAAGCTTTTTTAACAGAGGTACAAAGGTTGAAGATAAAGATAGTGGAAAAGTGTTTTTTGAAAAATCAATCGAAAGTTTTAAAAATTGTACTATTGTTGAGCCAGATACTGTAAGTTCTTATCAAAATATGTTCTATTCAATGATAAATGCTGGCAGAAGTACATCTGAATTAGAAGTTCCATTATTAAAAATTATTGAGTTAAAAAGTTCTCCCGAAGCATATGTTGATTTAAGTAAGGTATATAATAATCAAGCTCTTGATTTGATGAACTCATTTTTAGATACAAAAAATGTTGCAGATAGTGTTAAGGCTATGGAAATTT
>PCUD01000001.1:11596-27413 GCA_002786785.1 Ignavibacteriales bacterium CG18_big_fil_WC_8_21_14_2_50_31_20
GGATGTTGCTATGAAACAATTTGAAAAAGGAATTCAAAAAGACCCAACTAACGAAGTTTATCGTTACAATTATGGAGTTCTTTTGTTGGGTGCAAATAATTTTGAAGAAGCCGCCAATCAATTTCAAAAGGCAATTGATCTTAAAGAAAATTATGCAAGTGCATATTATAATCTTGGTGTAACTTTTCTTAAATGGGGTGCTAAACTTCAGGAAAAAGCAATAGCAGAAGATTCAGGTGATATGACTTATAAAGAAAAATTTGCTGCTGCAGTTGCTCCTTTAGAAAGATATTTGCAGGACAACCAAAAAGATGCACAAATTTGGAGTTTTTTAGGAAAAGTTTATGCAAACTTAGGTCAAACAGATAAATCAAAGGAAGCTTTTGAAAAAGCTGATTTATATAGATAATTTTAATTGAAAATTATTTTATTTACCCACAATTTATTAAATTATAAATGAATTGTGGGTTTTTTTATAAATATGAGAAAAAATGATGAATAACAATAATACAAAGCAACAAATTAGTATTGAATTAGGTGAAAATGAAGCACAAGGAATTTATTCAAATCTTGCAATTATTACGCATTCACCTGCAGAATTTATAATTGATTTTACAAGAGTTGTGCCAGGAGTTCCAAAAGCAAAAGTTAAATCTCGAATTATTACAACACCCCAACATGCTAAAATGCTACTAAAAGCGCTGCAAGATAATATTGAAAAGTTTGAAGCACGTTTTGGTGAAATTAAAATTGAGGGACATGCTAATCCACAATTTGGTTTTACAAATGCAGATAGTGGTGAAAAAATTAATTAGATATATTGTGATTTGAATACATTTATTGATTGATATCACAGCATCATCTAATTAAATTTTATAACTTGCAATAGTTAAATATTTAATAACTAAGTATTATAGGTGTTATCATGAAAAATAAATTATTAAACTTTTTGGTAATTGTTTTTGTTTTTGCAGGTTTAAATATTTCGGCTCAACAAATTGCAATTAACATGAATGTATTTAAACCTCTGCCAGAGGTTTCATTTGCAGCTTTTTTAACAAATCCATTCTTAGAAAGTACTCCAAGAATTTTGCAAGTTTCTATTGTTCCACAAAATGTAAAAGTTATTGTTAGAGGTTCAATCCTTTGGAAAAAACTTAACGAAAATTCATTTGAGGAGTTGCTCAATTTTACTACTAAACCATTCCTCTCAAGAAATTTTTATAATGATGATTTCTCATCGTTTGATGGAATTGGTATTGATGACAATAATGTTTCGGATAATTTGTTGCAGGATAATTTAAAGAAGGGTAAACCAACCGGAACATATAGAATTATTATTGAAGTTTATGACTCTAACATGGTGTTCCAAAGCTCGGCTACTGAAGATTTGGAATTTACAAATCCTACCCAAACTCTAACAATAATTCAACCCGAAGCTAATGATGAACTTGATTTAGGTGGTATTTTATTGAGTTGGACTGGGGTTTCAGGAGTAACGGATTATTATGTAAGAGCAAATGTGCGTTTAAGCAAATTTGAATCTTTCGAAGAAGCTTTAAAAAGAGGAAATCCAATAATTAATGATAAAAACGTTGGACCAAATACTAGTGTAAATTTTAGAAATATTTTAGATAGAGAATTGATTGGTGGTGAAGAAATTATAGTTCAAGTAAAGGGTGCAATTGAAGGACCTGGTGGACAAGATTTTGTTTATTCTGAACTTATTAATTTTAATATAAAAGGTAACAAAGTAAGTAGTGATGATGGTGCTAAAAAATTTACATCAACAATTGAACTATTTTCTAATGAAATAAAAAAACAGCTAAATGAAAATCCTTCTGGTCAGGAGGAAAAAGATTTATCCGAAAGATTGCAAGATCTTTTAACAAAAATTGCAAATGGAGAAATAACTTTTGATGATTTAACTATTACAACGGATGGCGGAAGAGAGATAACATATCAAGAGTTTCAACAGATTTTGGACTATTTGAGAAATAATCCAGAGTTGTTTACAAATTTGCATTTTGAAGAAAAATAGATTGAGGTTCTAAAATGAAACTAAATAAAATTATTAATATTTTTTTGCTAACTGTAATTTCTATTTCTTTTGGGTTTGTAGTTAATAATAATGAAGATACCCCGATTGCACTTATTAAAAAAATTGTTAAAGATGTAACATATAAATCAATAGATGCTTCCGATTGGGCAGTAGCAAAAACTGGAGCGCCACTTAAAAGTGGTGAGCAAATAAAGACTGGTTCAAAATCATTGGCATTAGTGCTTTTTAGTGATGGAACTGGACTTTTGCGCGTTCGTGAAAATTCCACTATGTATATTTATGGCAAAAAAATTGATAAAACAATTAACAAAAATACTTTTATTGAAAAAGGATTAATTGGGTTTGACGTTAACAAACAAGATATAGAAGAATTTAAATTTACAACACCAACAGCGGTTGCTGCTATTAGAGGAACTGCAGGTTATATAGAAGTTGGTAAAGATAGTTCAACAACAGTAGTTTGTAATCACGGAAAAATTGAAGTTGAGTCTTTAATTGGAAACAAAGCCAAAACAACGGTTGAAGGTGGTAATGCTATTAATATTAACTCAAAAGGAAAAATAGTTAAAGGTGCTATTTCTGCTATTGAAAAAGCTAAATTTAATAAATCCACAAAATCAGAAGTGAAAAAAATTAAAATTGAAACTGAGGAGGGAATTATTGAGTTAGAGTTTTATCCAGAAGAAAATTAATTAATATTTGGGTTTATATTTATAAGGTGAAAAATATGCTATTAATAAAAAAAACATTTTTAGTATTTGCAATTTTAATATTAACTACATTTTCATCATTTGCACAAATGAGCAATTCTATATCTTCAGTTGACTTTGGAGAAATTAAGGATGGAAATAGTGTAAAAGTAACAGCGTCATTAATAAATTCGCCTTTAATATCACGTGTTCAAATTGTTTATAAATCATTTCAAGAAACCGATTTCCGAATTAGAGAAATGGAAATACAAGGCAATATTGCTCAATACCAAATTCCACCCGAAGATGTTTCTGCTCCAACGGTTTCATATTATTTAGTAATTGAGCTGAAAAATGGTTTAAGAGAAACTTATCCATTAGGTGTTCCAGAATCTGCACAACCAATAGAATTAACTGTTTCTGCCAAAAGTGAAAAAGATAACGAAATTTTAATCCTGAGCCCAACTGCGAACGAAACTGTAAAATTAAATGATTTATTTATTTCTATTTCATTTATTAAGGCTTCTGATGAAGTTGATATCTCAAAAACAAAAATAATTTTTAATGGTGTTGATGTAACGAAAAACACAATATTTTCTGGTGAATTGTTGTTGTATTATCCTCAAAATTTTGAAAAATCGTTTAATAGCGGAAATCAATTATTGGAAATAAAAGTTTTTAATAAAGTTGGTGAGCTTTACCACACTATGCAAAGGGAATTTATTGCTACTGATTTAGTTACTTCAAAAGATTTAGGAAGAGGTTTAAGATATAACGGTAATGTCGCGGGAGAGATAAGGAATGAAGCTTTTTCGGGGACTAATACTTTATATAAAAATTTTGGTCTTACTTTAAATGCTGGAATTGGTGATTGGAAATTTAAAGGATATGGTTATTTAACTTCTGAAGAAAATGAGAATGTACAACCCCAAAACAGATTTTCTGTTTCAATCTCAAATGATTGGCTTGATTTAAGAGCTGGAGATAGCTATCCACGTTATAATAATTTATTGCTTAATGGTAAAAGAGTTAGGGGCGTTGATGGAAAACTTGATTATGGAATTTTTCATTTGCAGGGAACTTATGGTGAAGTTAGAAGGGAAATTGAAGGAAGTTTAATTCAAACATATTCAGAAGATTCAGCACCCTTGCAATCGAATGTAGTACGAATTGATTCAACAAAATATGGTGCCCCTTTTGGTATGATTGATTTTGGAAATAATTCGAGAAAATTGTTATCTGCCAGACTTGGATTAGGTTCACGAAATGGTTTTGAGTTTGGAGTTTCATTTTTGCATTCAAAAGATGATGTTAAATCGGTTGAATTTGGAAGTAAACCAGAAGAAAACCTTGTTGCCAGTTCTGACCTTCGGCTTGCTATTGATAATCAAAGGATTGTCCTTAAAGGAGTTGGTGCAATTTCTGTCTTTAATTCGGATATAACTTCTGGAACTTATAGTGATTCACAAATCGATTCTATTTTTAGTGCAAGTGACGAACTTGGAAATGATGTTGAAAATTTTAAAAATATTAAAAACAAAATATCGGAATTCTTTACAGTAAATCAATTAATTGAACCAATTAATTTTACTGAACTTTCATCACTTGCCGCCGAAGGTTCGTTGGAATTGAATTATTTTAATAATAATCTTAAAAGTTCATACATATACAGAGGAAATCAGTTTACTTCTTTTGGACAAGAATATACTAGAACCGATATTGCTGGCATAAATATTTCTGATAGATTTAGAACGTTTGATAATCAGTTGTTTCTTACTTTGGGTTACGAAAATTTAAGTGATAATCTTCAAGCTATAAAAAAATCAACAACAAATTTCCAAACCTTGCGTGTTTCAATTGCATTATTTATGCGTCAAAATATTCCGAACATTACTCTTAGTTATATCCAAAATAAAAACAGCAATGATATTAACCCAAATGATTCACTAAATGGTATTTTGTTTCTTAGTGATAAAACTGATCGAATTTCGTTAAATATGGGATATGATTTTAATTTTAAAATAAGACACAGCTCATCATTAAGCTTTGCTACTTCTAACAGAAACGATGAGAGTGTATTTAATAATGACGCCCAATATTTTTCTACATCATTTAATTTAAATAGTTTTTGGACTAAATCACTTGTTAGCAATTTTAATTTAATTTATTACAATAGCGAAATAGATACTGTTAAATATAAATATTTGACAATTAGTGCTGGTGGTAGATACAAAATGTTGAATGAAAACTTAGAATTAACATTTAATTATAGTCCAAGTTTTGGTGATTTTAATAGACACGCAATAGATTTTACTGCTGCTTACCAAATTATCCAAAATTTATGGATAAGAGCACAAATGAGATATTACAAAATTCCAGATAGCAGTACAAGTACTATCTCGGGAGTTACGATGCGATATAATTTTTAGTTGATGAAAAAGTTTAATAAAATAATTAAAAAGATTTTACCTAATGTTATAATTCCCATTATAACAGCCTTAATCATTATTTTTATTACCCAAAATATTTTTTTCTCAATCAAACCTTTACAGGAAGTGGAGCTAAAATATCTCGATATTCGATTTTCTAATAAACCCATTGTGGATATTAAAGATTCGGCGGATGTAATTATCCTTGGCATTTCGCAAGCAGATTATGACCAAATACCTGAGCCATATAATTCTTGGCCTTGGCCTCGTTCTTATTTTGCAAAAGTAGTTACAAACCTAAAAAATGCTGGTGTTAAAGCAGTAGGAATTGATATTTTAATGTCTAACGATGATAAATATTCAGCTCAAAATGATAATCTTTTCGAACAAGCAATACTTAACTCCAGAAATGTTGTAGTAGCTGGCGAACTTGATGTTGAAGCAGAAATGCAGTTGGCAAAAGGATATTTTACAATTAAAAATAATTCATATAATTTTAGAAATAAATTTTATTCGGTGGATAGTTCCGTTGGAATTGTTCAAATTGGCAGTGATGGAGATGGAATTTACCGTCGTTATGAACCTTTAGTTATATCAAGTGCAACTGAATCTATTTTACCAACATTTGGTTTTGCATTATTAAATAAATATTATGGTTTAAAAGCAAATAAACTGGTTAACCTTTCCAATTCGTATTTTGAACTTGCAGGTAAAAAAATTCCACTATATGATAAATCGTCAATGCTCATAAACTTTTATGGGCCAAATGGCACTTTTGAATATTTTAGATTTTCGGATGTCTTGGATGATAAATATTTCAAAACCAAAGATGAACTATATTATGAAACCGATATAAATATTTGGGATGACGAATTTTCTGGTTTGTTACAATCAGGTAAGTTTAAAAATAAAATTGTTTTAATTGGGTCAACACTAGCAGAAGATAAAGATTTTCATCCAATTTCGTTTAGCCAAGGGAAAAGAGTAGGCGACAATCAAATGTGGGGAGTTGAAATTCATGCCAATGCCATACAAAATGTTATTTGGAATGACTTTTTAATTAAACAACCTGTTGATATAGAAATAATTTCTATTTTTTGTCTATCCTTTTTATCGTGCTTTGTGTTTTTATTTATTAAACAAAACAAAAAGTTAAATGTAATTTTTGCTGAAATTATTAATCTTTCTTTACTTGCAATTTCATTTGTTGGATTTTACTATTTAGGTATTTATTTATTTGTCGAACACAAATATATTATTTCATTTATTAGTCCAGTTACAACCATTATTTTAGGATATTTTTTAACTACTGGATATCACGTTATTAGTGTTAGAAAGCATAATTTAATGATAAAAGGAATGTTTGGGCAATATGTAAATAAATCATTAGTAAACGAGTTAATAAATAATCCAGAAAAACTTTCATTAGGTGGAATTAAAAAGAATATTACAATTATGTTTAGCGATATTGAAGGATTTACTTCAATATCCGAAAAAATGCAACCAGAAGAATTAGTTGAGTTTATTAATAGCTACCTTTCCACCATGACATCAATTGTACTTGACAACCAGGGAACACTTGATAAATATTTGGGTGATTCTTTAATGGCATTTTGGGGTGCTCCACTTGATGTTGAAAATAAAGAATTAAATGCGTGTGTTACTGCAATTTTAATGCATAAGAAAATGGACAAAATAAAAAATAGTTTTGGAACAAACTCCCAAGTAAATGTGAAAACCCGAATTGGGATTAATTCAGACGATGTGGTTGTTGGCAATATTGGTGGAGAAGAACGTTTCGATTATACTGTTATGGGGGATGGAGTTAATCTAGCTTCAAGGTTAGAAGGGGCAAACAAAATATATGGAACTTCGATAATGATTAGTGAGGCAGTTTACAAAAAAGTTCAAAAAGAAGTAATTACAAGAATAATTGATAAAATTGTTGTAAAAGGCAAAACTGAACCAATTGAAGTTTATGAACTTTTGGGATTAAAACAAGATAAACAAGCAGTTGAAAAATTTAATTTATTCCAAGATTATATAGATGGATATAACCATTTTATCAATAGAAATTTTGACCAAGCAAAAGAATATTTCCAAAAATCATTAATTTTAAATCCACATGATAAACTTTCACAAATATATCTGGAAAGAGCTGAAAACTATATTCTATATCCACCAGAAAAAAACTGGATACCTATTTCTCATTTATCAAGCAAGTAAATTTATAATATAATTTAAAGCTACTTTTATGAAAAATTATGTTTTCTTGAATAGAAATTGCTATATTTATGTCATAATTTCAATTAGTATTAATTGAAATGATTGTTTTTTATTTAATTTAAAAGATTATTAATGAATTATTTTTAATAAAATTGGATTGATATGAAAAGGGTTGTTCTATTTTTTCTTCTTTTAACTAACCAGGTTTTTTCTACTTCTAATATTAAATTTAATAATACTATCCCTTTAAATAGCGGTGCTGTTAATTTTAAAGACTTAGTTGATTTTTCGATTGATAACGAAGGAAGTTTATACTTCCTGGATGCTGACTTAGCTAAAATAGTTTGTTTTGATAAAGATGGAAATCTTCTAGATAAAAAGGGACAATTAAAACCAAATTACATAAAAAAACCAACCTCAATTGAAATTTCAAAAGATAATGTGATATTTATTTTGGATAGAAGCGAAAAAAAAGTTTTTGCTTTTGATTCAGATGGAAATTTTATCAAATTTTTTGGCAATTCAAGTGGAAATTTTGGAAGTTTTGATTCTCCAGTTGATATGGCTATTGACTTTAATTCAAACATTTATGTTGTTGATGAGGGTAACGAGCAATTACTAAAATTTAATTCGGATGGACTTTTTAGAGGTGGCATAAAAACAAAAAATCCGATTGCTGTGGATGTTGATGCAAAAGGCAAAATTCATATGTTAATTAAAACAGAATATGGATATGCCATTGAAGTTTATAAGCAAAATTTTGAAAAAGAAAAAAATATTAATTTAACTCAAATGATAGAGCCAAATCATATATCAATTAATTCATTTAATGAATATTATGTTATTGATGTTGAAAAAGGAAACGCTGCTTATATTGATAGCACTGGTAAGGCATTAAGTAATCCAATTGGTGTTAAAAGTTCAAATAGAGGGCGTCAACAGTTTAGTAAGCCTACTCGTATTTTATCAAGAAAAATTAGTTTAACTGATGATTTAATTTATATAATGGATAACGATTTTAGTGAAATTCAGGGTTTTACCGTCTCAAGTGATAAACCCAGAAACGAAGTCAAACCAATTCTTCCAAAATATGATTTGAGAGTTGTTAAAGATATTAAGCGAAATCCATCAATTGATATAGCTTTTGATAAAAACCAAGAATTTGCAATCACAACAGCTGGCACAATAATATGTACAGAAAATGACTCTCTTAAATATTCAATTACTGCACAAAGTGTTGCTCAATATGGTATTAAGATTTCAGAACCAGTTGCATTAACTGTTTATAAAGATAAATTATATGTTTTAGATAAAGATGAAAATAAAATTTTAGTTTTTAAATCATCCGATGGGAGCTATTTATTTGCATTTGGCGAATCAGGAAATTCTGCGGGTAAATTTGACTCACCAAACGACATAACAGCAGATCCTGAGGGAAATATTTATATTGCCGATCAAGAAAATGGTAGAATTAATATTTATACAAATGATGGTATTTTTAGAAATCAGTTTAAAATACCCATTACTTTGCCTTACAAGCTTTCTTATAGTGATAACAGACTTTACATTTTAGGTGAAAATGGTCAACAAATTTTTGTCTTTAATTCAGTTGATAATAAAATATCAGCATTTCCAGTTAATAAAATTATTTCTGAGCCTAAAATATCCTCAATTATTTCTTTACCTGGTGGAATTGTTTTTTTCTACAATGAAGGAAATGGAACAGCATATTTATGTAAGGACGAAAAATTGTATGCACAATTCTTATCAAATGGAAATAGTGCAGAAACAATCAGCGATGTTAATGCGGTTGAGTTTAATCACATAAAAAATTATTTAATTTTCTTTAATAATAAAACTCAACAACAATTAACAATCAAATTTTCAATGGCACCCGAAATTCCACTAAATACAAAATTTATTGTAAATGATTTAGGTGAGGGTGTGCTAACTTGGGAAAATAAAGATATTAATGCTGCTACATATATTATATCTCGTAAAAAGCCGAAAAACGAAAAATTTACTATGTTAGCCGAAGTTGATACAAATTATTATAAAATTAATTATCGAAATTCTGATACAATTTTTGCTTATGCAATTCAATCTGTTTCAGCAGATAGTTTTAAAAGTGACCTTTCACAAAGTGTTTTGGATGAGTATTCGTTCTATCTTAAATTAAAAGGAAAAAATCCTCAGTTGAGTATTGAAAAGCTTCTTTCGGTAAAATCGTTAAATGAAAAGGCAATTATTAACGAGATTATGAATATTTATATAACTCAAATGAGAAAAGCTAACACTGAAAACAATTTTGATTTGGTGCTTAAATATTATGATGAAATGAAAAAAATTTCTCCTTTAGACCCAAATATTTATATTGATGAAAGTAATGTGTATAAAGTTTTATTGAGGTTTAATGAAGGTGCGCAAAAATTAGAAGAATGTGTAAAAATAATTCCAGATAACTTAAAGATTTGGTCGCAGCTTATTAGATTAAAGCTTTTAGCAAAAGACTATGCCGGTGCAGAAGTTTCATGTAATTTTGCACTTAAAAAATTTCCTGATGATGAAAAATTGTTGGTAAACTTAGCTGAAAGCTATGCAAAACAAAACAAAAATATAGATGCAAGCAATATTTATAAAAATCTTGCTTTTAAATATGGACTTGAGGATTATTATATAAAAGCTGGAAATTCGCTAGTTGAAAGTAATCTTATTCAAGATGCAATTAATTTTTATCAACTAGCAGAAAACAATGGAATTGAAGGCGCAAAGCTTTATGCTGCTAGGGGTAAAGCATTAATTGAAAAAGGAGACTTTGCAAATGGTGAATTTCAAATTGAAAAATCCCTTAAACTTGATTCTACTAATGCAGAAAGTTATTATTATCTCGCTTTAGCTAATTCAAAAAAGAGAAATATGAGAGCAGCAATTGCGGCTTATGAAAAATCAGTTAGTTTGGATAATACAAATTATAAGGTTCTTCTCGATTATGGAATTGATTTAGTTAAAATTAGCAAATATGATGATGCAATTGCAAAATTTGAGCGGGCTTTGGAGGTTAATCCCGGTAGTGGTGAAGCTGCCTTTAATCTTGGGAGAATTTATGCACGGAAAAAGAATTTAGATTTAGCTGTTAAACATTTATCCACAGCTAATAAACTTTTCCCGGAAAACAAAGAAATTGACTCAGAATTGAGGAATGCACTTTTAGCACGTGAAAAATATAATGCAAGCCGTCCACCAATTGAAATTACTATTATTGATTTTGACGATATTTTCCCATCTTTTTTTAATTATTATAACTCGCAGCCAATTGGTGCTGTTACAATTTTTAATACAAAAAATGTAGTATTTGATGATATAAAAATTGAAATTAATATCCCAAGTTTAATAACTGAACCTGTGCAAATTGTGGTTCCCATAATTTATCCAAATGAAGTAAGTGAAAATTTAGTTTATGTGCAATTAGATAATTCAATTATTAATAATTCCATAACCGAGGATAAAACGTATGAGATTATCGTAAAAGCTTCATACTTAAAAGAAAATAAAAGTGAAACAATAGAACGCAAATCGTCTCTAAAAGTTTATCAATTAAATTCAATTTCTTGGGATGATAAAAAACATCTTGCAAGTTTTATTAATGCGCGTGATGAAAATTTAAGGAACTTTGTAACTTCTGAAATAATTGCAAAAACTAGCTTTAGTGATAATCGTTTTAGTGGAATTCCAAAACCAATTATGCAAACTGCACAAGTTTGGGAATATTTACGCCAAATGAATCTTAATTATGTTCAAGACCCAAATAGAGCTTATGAGGTGGTTTCAAAGTCAAAAGAAATAGATTATGTTCAATTTCCTCATCAGACTTTAGTTAAAAAGAGTGGTGATTGTGATGATTTAGTTACTTTGCTTTCAAATGCTTTGGAAGTTTTAGGAATAGAAACTGCATATATCGATGTTCCTGGACATGTATTTTTAGCATTCAATACAGGACTTGTTCCAAATGAACTTGAGCAAAATGGGCTTTCTGAAGAGCAAGTTATTGTAAAATATAATAAAGTATGGTTTCCACTTGAAACTACTGTTATCAATAAAAATTCATTTGTTGAAAGTTGGAAATATGCTTCTGATAGATATGCAAAAGAAAAAGACGCTAATAACTCTATTGAAATAGTTGAAATTCAAAATGCAGCTATAACGTATCCACCAATTTTATTTCCATCTTCAACACCTATTGTAAGTAATGTAACTGCTGAAATAGTTAAAGCTGAATTGGAAAAAGATCTTAAAAGCTTTAAACAAACAAGCGATCAGACTTATGAAGAGGAATTGTTGAAAGTTTTGAATGTTTACCCAACAAACATTTTTACATTTAACAAACTTGGTATTTATTATGCAAGAAAAGGGAATTATGAAAGTGCAGAAATTTACTTTACGCGAACATTGATGTATGATACGGAAAATGTAGTTGCTTTAACAAATTTAGGTAACATTCTTTTTGTTGAAGGTAATTATGATGCCGCCGAAAGAAGGTACACAAAAGCATTAAAAAGTGATCAGCAAAATGTTGGAATTTTGGCAAACTTAGTAAGATGTAACTTTAAGCAAAAAAAAACGACAAGTGCTGTTGAGTATTATAAAAAAATTGAACAAATAGACCCTGAATATGCTAAGAATATTAAAGGAATTAAAAGGAAGTAAGGAGGATACAATGAAAATTAAATTATTATTTTTCTCCATAATTATCAATTGTGCAATTTTTGGACAAACAAAAGTTGGGCAAATTAGTTTTTTACTTGGAACAGTTGAATACAGTATTGAAACTAAAGCTGAATGGAAACCATTGGATGTTGGAATGAATATTTTTTCAAATTGGGTTATTCGTGGAGCTGATGATGCAGAACTTGAAATAACTTGGGATAATGGAGTTATTAGTGAAGTAAGTGATTTAAACTCAGTAAAAGTTACAGATTTAATGAAAAAGGCTAATTTGGAAACGGATTGGCTTGATAGAATGAAAAATAAAATTGATGTAATGTTTGCAGAAAACGAAGCTTCAAAAGTTCAAGGTGTTGCTGGAATTAGACGCTCTGAAGTTACTATTGAAAAAAAAGATTCTATTTATTGGGCAGAACCTCAGTCTACTGATTTTAATGATGGATACGCTGCTTTTCAAAATGCTGATTATGAAAAAGCTACAACAATTTTTGAACAAGTTGTATCACAAGACCCACTGACTAAAAAAGGTGAAATAGCCAGAAGTTGTTTAGTTGCTATTTATACAAAAACAAATAACAAAGCAAAAGCAGATGAGCATTTGGGCATTTTTCTAAGAGATTTTCCCAATAGTGATTTGTTAAATGTAATGAAAGAGACTAAATAAATTTCTTTTAATATTATTTAAAAAAGAAGCTAAAATATGAAAGGAAAATACTTTTTAGTATATGGATTAATTATTACTTATGCGGTAGTTTCAATTTTATTCCTTCAATTAGCACCAGTAAATGGTTCAATAAATAAAATAAATAAATTTATATATGATTTAAAATTTAACATTAGCATTGCAGGAAGAGAAAAAAAGAAAATTAATGATGTTGTGATAATTGACCTAGATGAAAAAAGTATTCAAAAATTAGGAAGATATTCAAGCTGGCCAATTGCATTCTATGGTGAAATTGTAAATTATATTTCAGAAGGTGGAGCTAAGGCAATTGCTTTTGATATGTTTTTTACTGAGGCAGATAGTTTAAGTTCCGATATTGTTTCTTATTATACAAATGATGTTTCAAAAAAGTTAAATCTGGATAAAGAAGATATATATTCAGTTATTAAATCACTAAATACAGAAAAAATATTTGCAGATGCCCTGCAAAACTCCAACATTACTACACTTGGTGCTTTTGATAACTACTTTAGAGATGATTTAAAGCAAATTGAACTTCCCCAAAATATGCTTCAAATTCCAATCGAAAATTTCTCCTATTTACCCAAAATGAAGCAAATTACTAATCCAAATCTACCAATTAAAACACTTAGTGATAAAGCTCATAGAATTGGATTTGCACACATTTCTCCCGATGATGATGGAACAACAAGGCATTATGAGCCAATGTTTATATACGATTCTTTGTTAGTTGCAAATTTTAGCTTTCAATTAGTTCTTGATGCCTTGGAAATTGATTCAATTTCGTTTACCCAAAGTTATTGCAAACTTTATTCCAAAAATGGTGAAAAAATTGATATTCCAATTGATGAAGAGGGAAGAACCTATTTAAATTTTTATAGTGGCAAAAAGGCTTTTAGATACATCTCCTTTTCTGATATAATTCAAAAAAGAATTCCACAAAAATATTTTAAGGATAAAATTGTATTTGTCGGCTCTTCTGCAATTGGCTTACACGATTTAAAAACAATTCCTATTGACCTGAATTATCCTGGTGTTGAGCTTCATGCAACTTTTGTGAACAACGCTCTAAATAATGAATTTATTCACTTGGTTGATAAAAAACTGCAAATTATTCTGCTTATTATTTTAATAGTTATTTCATTTTACCTTTTTAGTCGCTTTAACATTACATGGACTGTAATTTCATTTCCACTTGTTTTATTGGGTGCATTTTTATTTGACTATTTTCTTTTTACCACCCACAGCTTACTAATTAATTTTGGATTAGTAATCTATTTTTCAACCACTTCATTTATTGCAATTGTTTTATATAGATATAAAACTGAGTTACAAGAGAAGATGAAGGTTAAAAAGACATTTGGGCATTATCTTCCTTCATCAATTATGAATGAAATGTTAAACAATCCCGAAAAATTAAGACTAGGTGGCGAATATAAAAATGTGACAGCTCTTTTTACTGATATTAAAGGGTTTACGAGCATTTCTGAAAATGTAGAACCCAGCGAGCTTACTAAATTTTTGAAAGAATATATGACTGAGTTAACATCTTCTGTTTTTAATAATGAAGGAATGCTTGATAAATATATTGGTGATGCAATAGTTGCACTTTTTGGTGTTCCATTAGGATTAGAAAACCATGCTCAAAAAGCTTGTATTGCAGCAATTGAAATGAGAAAACTGTCGCACAAAATATCCGCTAAATTTTCAAATATTGAACAATTCAAAGATTTGGTTACAAGAATTGGAATAAATACTGGTGATATGATTACTGGGAATATGGGCTCTGAGCAGTTATTTGACTATACTGGTATAGGAGACAATATGAACCTTGCTGCCAGACTTGAAGCTCTTAATAAATATTATAATTCAGAAATATTAATTTCGGAAGCTACTAAGAATGAACTTAGTGATGAATTTATTTATCGTGAAATAGATAATGTGGCCGTTAAAGGGAAGGAAAAGGGCGTAAGAATTTTTGAGTTAGTTGATTTGGTTTCCAATTTAGAAGAAAATGAGTTTGCTAATATTAAAATTCAATTTAATCAGTTTAGTATTATTTTACAGAATTACTATTCTGGTAATTGGAAATTGGCAAATGAAAATCTTGGAAATTACTTAGAAATTTATAGTTCAGATTTAGTGGCAATTTCTTTAAAGCAAAAGATTGAGAGTTTTAATTTAATTCCACCAGAAAATTGGAGTGGTGTTTTTAAGATGGAAAGTAAATAAATAATGTCCTGGTTTAACGATAAATGGACATTTAGATTAATTTAATTCTACAGACACATTCGAGAATTAAATTTACAATTATGGCTATATGTTGCTCTATAACCGTAAAACGACCAGCTAATCATGGTTGAAATTGCAAAAAGCAAAACGCCAATTGTAATAATTTTATCACCATAATTGAAAAGCCAACTCTTCAAGAATATGTGAGGCTTGCCAATAAACTAAAAAAAATAATTACAAAAACATGATTGACACAAAAAAATTATATCCATATTTTGCCATACACAAAAAAACGGTAACTTAAATTTATTGAGGCAATTTGAAAGTAGGCAATTCAAATATAAATAATTTCCAAAAGCAAAATTTCACTTGACAAGAAAAACGAACAGTATATTTTTCGACTATCGACTATCGACTATCGACTATCGACTATCGACTATCGACTATCGACTATCGACTACCGACTAATCCACTTATTTACGATAACCCAAAACAAACAATAATTAACCATTCAAAACTTATCTGAGGGAGAAAATGAAGTTTAACAATTCAATTATTTCAATTTTTAATTCAAAACAAACAATTCAATATTTGGCTTTACTTTTGATCCTTTTTCTTAGCCTTAACCTCAATCTTGCTTGCGAAAAAGGAACTGAATCAGAGCAGCTTAAACCCGGCTGTTACTATTCATTAAAAGTGTACCACCAATATTCATCAAAAGTGTACCAGTAAAAAAATAGAAAGAGAATCATGATTTATGAAATGGAGCGGA
>PCUD01000087.1:0-997 GCA_002786785.1 Ignavibacteriales bacterium CG18_big_fil_WC_8_21_14_2_50_31_20
TAAAATTACGGAGTTTTTTAAGGATAACAATTATTATGAAATTCCATTCTATGTAAAAAAGGATACTACTGTTAATGTTAATACAACTGAAATAAACGTTAAGTTTGATGGTTTTGAAATTATGGATGGTGATTTTGTTTCCAACCAACCAACCATTCTTTTTGAATTAAACTATTCTAACAACTTCCCAGTTGGTGATACAACAGCAGTTGTTTTTGCATTGGATAATAAAAGAGTTTACACTTCCAAAATGAATGTGGATTATGATACAATAAATAAAACTATTTCATATATATATGAACCCAAGATGGAGGATGGTCAGCATTATTTAAAAGTTACGGGAAAGCCAGACATTATAACTGATAATAGCTTTGGAATAGATAAATTATTTACTGTCTCTAATAAATTAAAAGCTGTGGATATTTACAATTTCCCTAATCCAGTAAGTGATGAAACTGATTTTACATTTCGTTTAGCCAAAGTTCCAGAATCATTAGATATTAAAATTTATACTATTGCTGGTAGATTGATTAAAATATTTGAGTTGCAAAGCTATGAATTGAAAACAGATATAAATAAAGTTCATTGGAATTTAAGAGACGAGGATGGTGATAAAATTGCAAACGGAGTTTATTTGTATAAAGTAATTTTACGAGACCAAGATAAAGTTGAGCACTATACTCAAAAATTAGCAATTGTTAGATAGGATTAATTGTTGAATTGTTAAATTGTTGTATTGCTAAATTGTTTGTTATGTATTATGAATATAAGTCATTGTGAGGAGTTCATTTTTTCCGGGCGACGTGACAATCTCTAAAATTTGCAGACCAAAGAATTTGTTCTTAAAAAATTTACAAATAATTATCATTTTGAGATATGAATAAAATAATAATAACATTCTATAGTATAATATTAACATTAAATATAATTGCCCAAGGCGTAATTAAACCAGAAGGAACTCTTCCAGTTGAACTGGTTTATTTTGTTGGTGATGTTG
>PCUD01000087.1:1020-8105 GCA_002786785.1 Ignavibacteriales bacterium CG18_big_fil_WC_8_21_14_2_50_31_20
AATAGTTATTCCCCAAAGGATTATTTATTTGTTGATACTACGATTGTTGAAAATGGAAACTACTATTATTTGCTCCGTCAAATTGATTTTGATGGAAATTTTGAATTAACACATGATACTGTAAAAGTAACTGTTGATTACATTACATCAATCAAAGAAAATTTTCAGTCTCAAAATTTAGAACCAGAAGTTTTTGAATTATCACAAAACTATCCAAATCCATTTAATCCAGAAACAAATATTTTATTTACAATTAAAGAGCAAGATTTTGTAACTCTAAAATTGTATTCAATTACTGGTGAGGAGCTAGAAACAATAATTAGCAACATAGTGACCGTAGGCACACATTTAATTAAATTCAAACCTGATAATTTGGCTTCGGGTACTTATATTTATAAATTAGATGTAAAAAATAAATCAATTTCAAAAAAAATGTTATTCATAAAGTGAGGTAAAAATGAAAAAAATGTTAGTATTTTTAATGCTTTTGTTTACGCTTCAAGCTCAAGCGCAGTTTGATAATGTGCTTAATCCAAATGAAGGCGTTGTGGAAGGTGGGTTAGGAATGAGCTGGATTGATGGTCAGCCAAATTATACCTTTAGGCTACGTCCAGAAGTTTCATTCGGTAATTTTGGAGCTGGATTAGATTTAAATCTTGAATTTAATTCAAACGGTTTGAGAAGCGAAAACTTTAATACTGTTTCCGATTACTTATCTATTATTCGTTATTTACGTTGGGGACATAAAAATGATCCATTATACATTAGAGTTGGAGCTTTGGATAATTCAACTTTGGGTTATGGAAATATTATGTATCTATATAACAACAGTCCTTCATTTGATGCACGAACCATTGGACTTGAAGTCGGTTTTGATATGGATAGATGGGGAGTTGAAGCTGTATACGCAAACATTGCTAAAGCTGGTGTTCTTGGTGCTCGTGGCTATGTTCGTCCATTAAAATTTACTACAGCGGGTGATATTCCTATTATTGGCGCACTTGAAGTTGGCGCAACTTTTACTACTGATGTTGATACTAAAGCTGGTTATTTGGGTGGATATTATGATATCGTAAAAGATGATTTTATTGCAACAAGGGATACTGGTAGTATTCAAATAATTTCTGCTGATATTGGTCTTCCAATTTTTCAAACAAGCGTAACCAGTTTAGAATTATATTTTACACATACACAAATACTTGATTTCGGTTCTGGTCAATCCTATGGTGCCTTATTTAATTTTGATTTTACTGGAGTTTCATTAAAAGTTAAATTGGAAAGAAATATCAATGGTAAACAATATATTCCAGCATACTTTGATGCTCTTTACGAAATTGATAGGTTCGGCATGGATGAAAATGGTGCACTTATTGGAAAAGCTAAATTTCTTGAAAACGCCTCTCTCGATGCTGTAAATGGTTGGTATGGCGGATTGATTCTTGATGTTATGAATCTTTTTAGAGTTTCGGGAAGTTATCAAAGATTAGATGGTGATAATCAAAATGGTACTTTATATCTCGCTGGTGAAGTTGATCCAATGGGAACGCCGATGGTAGTAAGAGCGGGATATGATAAAACTGGAATTACTACTGAATCTGAGATGTTTACTTTAGATGATAGATCAAGATTTTTTATTGAAGCTGGATATAAACCATATCCATTTATGACTGTTTCAATGGTATATTTATGGACATTCCAACCAATTCGTGGAGTAGATGAAACGATTCTTGGATACGAACCTCAAAAAAGAATTGAGCCAAGGGTCTCTTTTGAAATGCCTTTAAGTTTCTAATTTTATTTAGTGGACGCAAAATATGCGTCCACTATTCCTCAAAAATTACTCCATCCCTCATTTCAATAATTCTGTCACCAATATTCATTAAATCTTTATTATGTGTTACAATTAAAAATGTAAGATTAAACTCATCACGCAGCTTTTTTATAAGTTCGTGAATTATTGTGCTGTTTGTCGTATCAAGATTTCCAGTGGGCTCATCTGCAAAAATAATTTTAGGATTATTTGCTAATGCTCTTGCCATTGCTACACGTTGTTGTTCTCCACCCGATAATTCAGAAGGTCTATGTTCGCTTCTATCCAAAAGACCAACAATTTCCAATAACTCTAAACTATGTTTATCGGCTTTAGGTTTGGGAATTCCAGAAATTAGTTGTGGAATTGAAATGTTTTCTAAAGCTGTAAATTCTGGTAATAAATGGTGAAACTGAAAAACAAATCCCAAATTATTATTCCTGAATTTTGAAACCTCATCATCATTTAGTTTATGTATATTAATTCCATTAAAGTTAACAGTTCCACTATCTGGTTTATCCAAGCCTGCAAGAATGTGAAGAAGCGTGCTTTTACCTGCTCCAGATTTTCCGACAATTACATTTATTTTCCCTTCATCTATAGAAAGCGAAATACCTTTAAGTATTTCAAGGCGTTCATCGTTTCTTTTCTGAAATGATTTGTGAATATCGTTACCTTGTATTACTATTGTCATGTTATATCTCTTGTTATTCTATTCGTCTAAAATTATTCATATTTAATTGTATCAATCACGTTTAATTTTACAGCTCTTTTGGCTGGATATAAAGCCGCCAAAAATGAAAGCAGCATTGAAACAATTGGAATAATTATCAAATCGCTTGTATGTAGTTTTACTGGAATTGCATCAATAATATATTTCATTGGGTCTAATGGATATAATTTGAACTCAATTTGTAAATAACAAATAACAATTCCAATAAGAAAGCCAGAAACTGTTCCGATAATTCCAATTAAAATTCCTTCAAACATAAAAATTTTGAGGATGGAATTTTTTGATGCGCCCATAGAACGTAAAATTCCAATATCTCGTCTTTTTTCAATAACTGACATTGTAAGTGAGCCAAGAATATTAAAAGTTGCAACTGATATTATTAACAGCAGAAGTATAAATGCGCCCCATCTTTCAAGTTGAAGAACATTATAGAACTCTTTATTCATATCATACCAAGTTTGAATGCTAATATTATCTGATGCTATCTTTCGTTCAATTTCATCCTTTACTTGCTTAGCGGTTTCGTAATCGTGTAATTTAACTTCAAAACCAGAAATATTTGATGAACCGAGTAATCTTTTGGCAGAATTTAAATTAGTATATGCAAACATATCATCATTGCTTTTGCTGTTTGATTTGTAAATTCCACTCACTATAAAAATTTGAGTGTTTGGAATTACCAAAAAATTAGTAATCATATTTTCAATACTTTTTAGCGAAGTTGCGGTTAAAGTATCACCAATTCTTACAGAAAGTTTTATTGCTGTAGTTAAACTGACCAATAATTTTGGCGTTTTTGCATTATTACTAAAATCCAAATTGCCGCTAATTAAATTATTTTCAATTCCCCAAAGGTCATCCTTTTCATCTCTTTGCAGACCTTTTACATCCAAAATTTGATATTGCTTTTTGTTTGTAAGAACAATTTTACCTTGTAAATATGGAGAGAAAGCAGATACTTGCTTGTTGGATTTAAGCAGAAGTTGGATACCGTCTATTTCATCATTTACTACTGATTTATTATTAATTCGTATGTGTGGCTGCGATTCTATCAACATTTTTTTAGCTAAATCGCCAAATCCATTAAAAACAGAGATTACAATTATTAAAGCAGCTACACCAATTGTTATTCCAAGTGCTGATAGAATTGAAATAATTGAAATAAAATTCAATTTATTTTTTGTTCTTAAATATTTTTTTGCAATGAAAAATTCAAACATATTAATCAAATTTAATGGCTTTAATTGGTTCTATTTTGGAAGCAATAATACTTGGAATTAAAGAAGAAAGTATTGTAAGCAAAAATGCAATTATTGAAACAACTGCATAATTTGTTAAATTTATTTCAATTGGAGCTGAATTAAGAAAATATACCGATTCAGGTAATTCAATAATATTAAAACGTAATTGTAATTCGCTTAGTAAAAATGAGAAAAAGATTCCAATTGAAATTCCAATTACTCCAAGATAAACACCCTGAATTAAAAATATTTTTAAAATTTGCTTTCTACTTGCACCCATTGATTTTAAAATTCCAATTTGAGCTGTTCGTTCAAGAATATTCATCAAAATAGTTCCAACAATATTAAAAACAGCAACAAGTACAATTAAACCCAAAATGATTGGAATTGGTTTTTTTTGCAAATCAATCCAAGTAAAAATATTTTGATGCTGCTCAAAAATTGTTCTTATAAAATAAGGATAACGAAGATTATCTCTTAAATTGTCTGCAATTTCTTCAATATTGGATAAATTGTTTAAACGAACATTATATCCAGAAATTTGTTCATCCATACTAAAAATTATTTTTGCCTTTGTAATAGAAATATAGGCTTTTAAATCGTCATATTCGGGCATTCCACTTTCATAAATTCCAATAACATTAAACTGCGAAATAATTGGAGGATTTGAATAGGAGGGAAGTTTATCATTTAATAAAGTAAAAAGAGTAATTTTATCTCCTATGCTCACCTTTAATTTTTCAGCTAATTTTTGACCAATAACTATTTGATTTTGATTATTTTGTATATCAAAGTACTTTCCTTCAATAATTGTTTTGTTTATTTCTAAATTATTGTTTTCCAGATCAATTCCAAAAACAATAACACCATCAGATACACTTTTTGATTTTATAATTGAATTTTTTGCAATAAATTTTGAAATAGAAACAATATTTTTGTTGGAATTTAAAATTTTATTTTCAATCTCGTTATTCTCTTGCAAGTTTCTATCGCCATAACTTGAAACGATAATGTGTGAGTTAAAATCAACTATTTTTTCACTAATTACTGAGTTAAACCCATCAAGAATGGAAAGTGCAATTGTTACAACCATAACTCCAATAGCAATTCCAGAGATAGTAATTATTGAAACTAGTGAGAGTAGAAATGAATAATTTTGTGAACGGATATATTTATTTACAATAAAAAATGAAAATGACATTATTAAGACCTAAATAATGGATACAATTCTAAAACAAATTATAATAATAAAAGTTAAATAATCATAATTATTGACATTCTAAAAAAATAATATTATTTTAGAAATCTTAAATAAAACGAGTTTGTTCTTTATAAAATTTTGGTTGAAACCGTAAGAAAATTATAAAACGGGGCGTAGCGTAGTCCGGTCAGCGCGCCTGCTTTGGGAGCAGGAGGTCGCAGGTTCGAATCCTGCCGCCCCGACAAAATAGTTTGGGATTTAGCTTTTGGTTTTGTTGCGCCAGTAGCTCAATCGGATAGAGCAACAGCCTTCTAAGCTGTAGGTTAGTGGTTCGAGTCCACTCTGGCGTACAAAAATTAGATGGTGGGTGTAGCTCAGTTGGTTAGAGCGCCTGGTTGTGGCCCAGGAGGCCGTGGGTTCAAGTCCCATCTCTCACCCCAAAAAGTTTTAATATGGCCCTATGGTGTAATTGGTTAACACATCGCCCTTTCAAGGCGAAGAGTACGGGTTCAACTCCCGTTGGGGTCACAAAAACCTTGTCGTTTGTTCGGCAAGGTTTTGTAATTTTAAACAAAATTTGTTCGTTCAAGAAATAAAATGCCACTTTTAGTATAAAATTTGCCTTCCAAAATTTCATAGAATTTTAAGTATTTTAGAAATTGAAAATACAGCCGTAAATAAAATCTAAAATTTTGTATATTTTAATATGGACAAATATTTAATTCATATTATTATATCTCTTTTTTATTTTACTTTTGTTAACACTTTCGCACAAACAAAAGTTGACATTATTTTTTCAGATGAAAGTGGTTTTTATTATAACGAATTTACTCTGGAAATTAATTGTGAAGTGCCAACTGCTAAAATTAAATATACATTAGATGGTACAAATCCCTTTTATTCAAAAGCTGCAATTTTAAGCAATTTACCTACGTCTGTGCAGATTAATCCATATAGCATTGTAATGCGCGATTTTGCACCTGGATTTATATTAACTGCTTGTGCAATAAATTCTGATACTTTAATTAGCGATATTGTTTCAAAAACATATTTGTTCCCTGAAAAAATCAATTCATTATCTCGCGATAATATTGTACCTGGCAATAAATGGTTACCACTTGGTTCGGCTCACTATATTTCTTATGGGATGGATCCTGACATTTATAATAATGCATATTATAAATCTCAATTGGAAGATGCATTTAAGTCAATTCCAACATTATCATTAATAACTGATTTGGACAATCTTTTCAATCCAGATAGCGGAATTTATGTTAATCCACTTTTTCATGGAGATAATTGGGAGCGAAAGGTATCGCTTGAATTGATAAATCCAGATGGAAGTGAAGGTTTTCAGATTAACTGTGGAATGAGAATTAGAGGTGGTTGGAGCAGACATATTGATAATCCAAAGCATGCATTTAGATTATTTTTCAGAAAAGAGTATGGAAAATCTAAACTTGAATTTCCATTATTTGGTGATGAAGGAGCTAAAGAATTTGATAAAATAGATCTTCGAACAAGCCAAAATTATTCTTGGTCATATTATGGCGATCAGAATAACACATTTTTACGCGACATTTTTTCACGGGATTCACAGCGCGATATGAATCAACCATACACACGAAGTCAATTTTATCATTTATTTATCAATGGCACTTATTGGGGATTATACCAAACTCAAGAGAGATCTGAAGCTTCCTTTGCAGAATCATATTTTGGCGGCAAAAAAGAAGATTATGACGTAATTAAAGTTGATGTTGGTGAAAATTTTGATGTTTATAAGATTGAAGCAACTGATGGAACATTGGACAAATGGAAACTACTTTGGGATGCGGCAGAAATAGGTTTTGAGGACGATGAGTTATATTTTAAAATTCAAGGTTTAAATGGTGATTTATCTCGTAATCCTCTGGCTGAAAAATTATTAGATGTCGATAATTTAATTGATTATATGATAGTTACATTTTTTACTGGTGATTTTGATGGACCTATTTCTGGGTTTAGGAATAATAATAGTCCAAATAATTTTTATGCAATTATTAATCGAATAAATCCTGATGGGTTTAAATTTTTTAGGCACGATGCAGAGCATACATT
>PCUD01000087.1:8120-13282 GCA_002786785.1 Ignavibacteriales bacterium CG18_big_fil_WC_8_21_14_2_50_31_20
TTCACCAAAAATTATCTGAAAATAAAAATTATAGACTAAAATTTGCAGACCGTGTTTATAAACATTTTTTTAATAACGGTGCTTTAACTTTAGAAAACAATATTAAAAGAATTCTTGATAGAAAAGCTCAAATTGAAACTCCTATTGTTGCTGAATCAGCTAGATGGGGCGACTCAAAAACGTATAATCCTAAAACTAAAATAGATTGGATAAACGCAGTTAACTTTATAATTAACGACTATTTGCCTACAAGAAACGATGTAGTTTTAGAACAATTAAAGAGGAAAAAATTATTTTCCAATTTAATTCCACCACAACTTAATTTGCAAAGTGGTATTATTTCGAAAGGAACAGAAATTCAATTAAGTGTTCCATTGGGTGAAATTTATTATACACTTGATGGAACGGATCCATACTCCCCAGTTAATAGCAATTCAAATTTTAGCAAAGAAGCAATTTCATTTTCTACACCCAAAAAAGTGATAATTCCAACCATAGAACATAATAATAATTGGAAAACTGACATTAATTTTGATGATTCAAGTTGGATGATGTGTGAAGGTGAAAATGCTGGTGTTGGATATGACAATGCAAATGAATACGACAAATATATTGCGTTAAATGTAAAAGATTTTATGCACGAAAGTGGAGTAAATCCAAATAATTCGTGTTTTATTAGAATTCCGTTTACTATTGAAAATGCTGAATTAAGCAGTTCTAATTTTATGAATCTTAAAATTTGGGTAGATGACGGTTTTGTTGCTTATTTAAATGGAGTTAAAGTTGCCGAAATGAATGCACCAAGCAATATAGAATGGAATTCCGCTGCAACAACTTATGGTGAAGCAACAGATTTTGAACAATTTAATCTGTCTCAATATTTAACTCTTCTAAAAGAAGGCGAAAATATTTTTGCTATTCAAGGGCTTAATTCTTCAATTCAAAGTTCGGATTTTTTAATTCTTCCAATTTTAACAATTGGGAATGTTTCAAATAATGGTTCAGTTTCACCAAGCGCTATTTTGTATAACAATCCAATTATAATAAATGAAACAACAACAATTAAAGCCCGCTCTCTAATAAATTTAGAATGGAGTGCATTAAGTGAAAATAAATTTATTATTACAGAAAACTTAGACAACATAAAAATTACAGAGCTAAATTATCATCCAACTGACCAAATTATTGGTCAAGATACTGTAAGTGGAAAAAGTTTTGAATTCATAGAAATTAAAAATATTGGTACTTTGGAATTGAATTTGACAGAGTCATCTTTTGTTAATGGAATAAATTACAAATTTCCTAAAGGAGCAATTTTAAGGTCTAAGGAATTTTTCGTTTTAGCATCTGATAGTCTTCAATTTATTAATAGATATGGATTTGCACCTTTTGGTGAGTTTAGTGGTCAGCTAGATAACGATGGAGAAAAAATTGTTTTTATAAATGCTTCAAGCGATACTGTAATTAATTTTGTTTACAATGATAAACTTCCTTGGCCAGAGGAAGCTGATGGTGATGGTTATTCACTTGTTTCTACAACTCGAAATCCATTAAGTTTTCCAAATGACCCAAATTATTGGACAAAATCAGCAACGATAAATGGTTCTCCAGGAGTTGATGATTTGGTTTCAGATGTTATTGAATTAAACCAAAATAAGTCAATTAATTTTGAATTATTCCAAAATTATCCTAATCCTTTCAATCCAACTACGGAAATTAATTTTGCTTTGGCAAAATCTGGAAAGGTGAATTTAACAGTTTATAATATTATTGGACAAAAAATTGCTGAATTAATAAATTCCAATATGAATGCGGGTAATTATAAAACTCAATTTAATGCAAAAAATTTAGCAAGCGGTTTATATTTTTACAGGCTAGAAACACCAAGCTATTCCAAAACGATGAAAATGCTATTTATCAAATGACATCAACTTAATCTTTAATGATTAAATAATTTATTAATTATAACTTTCTGATTTATTAGAGTTTCTGCAAAATAAGGATTTATGTCTTTGTCATTTCGATTCCTACGTATTTGCGGTTTTTGCATCCCGCTGCTTTTGGGCGGGATTGTCGGAAAAGAAATCTCGCACAATTAGAAAGATTTATCACCCACAAAACGGGTTCAAAATGGCAGATTCATTATTTTGCAGAAACTCTATTATAAATAATTCCTCTTTGTTCTAAGCCTGATAAAATAAAATTAACACACATTTCATTTTTCCCAATGATCTCTGGTGCAATTATTCCCACTTGGTTAAATAATCCTTTAGATATCATTCTTAAAACCATAGTTGCTGTGTACCCGGTTGTTCGTGCCATTGAATGGACTTTTGTTTCAGAATTATATTTGTCGTATAAATAATATGACGAACTTAATTTTTTATTGTCCTTAATACCTTCAACTATAATTTTCATTACAGTTATGTCAACTTCTCCTTCTTTCAATTTCCATTTTGGGAACAATAATTTTGAAGTGAAATCCAATGGAGAAATTTTGAAACCATTAATTTCCATCATGTCTTTATTAAAAAAACCAGTGTCTCTTAATAATTTCATTTTTTCAACATGCCCGGGATAGCGAAGAGTTTTTTCTTTCATATTTGGGGCATCAATGGTTTCAGCAAGCGATCTTAAACCATCACTATTAAATGCTTCCAAAGTTCCAATATTAGGAAAGTTCATTAGTTCTATATCAGAAAGTGCAGGTTTAATAACCATTTTACCATTTTCAATGTATCTTGCAGGACGGGTGTATTCTTCAATTACATCTATTGGTGAAAAAACAGCTTTATACTCGTATGGCAATTTACGTACTTCTGGAAGACCACCAACATAAATTTCAACATTTTCTGTTTTGTCCAATTTAGAAGAAAGATATCCAACAAGAATATTGCTCATACCTGGAGCAACACCGCAATCCACAATTACAGTAACATTATGCTTTTGTGCTAATTTGTTCAAATCAAAAGGATTTTCGGGGAAAAATGAAATATCCACGACATTTTTATTTGCTTCAATTATTGTTTTAACAGTTTCAAATCCAAGAAAACCTGGAACAGCATTTAATACAAAATCAAAATCACTTATTACAGAAGCTAAACTATCTTTATTGCTTACATCAAGTTGAATAGTTTTAATACTATCATATTTTCCAAATTTGTTTAAAGATGTTAAGCTAAAATCAGCAACAGTTACATCAAATTCGTTATCTTTTGCTAAATCAAATGCTATTGGCGCCCCAACTAAACCAGCACCTAAAACTATTATTTTCATATTAAATCTCATTTATTTAAAAAATTTCAATGCCCAATATTTTATTATTAACAAATTGCGATTAATAATCATTTATCTCACATAATAAATCCAAGAATAACATATAAAAATGTAGTTATTATTCCTCCAAATAAGGCATATGGCAGTTGTGTCTTAACGTGGTCTATGTGATCACAAGCAGAAGCCATTGATGAAATAATAGTTGTATCTGAAATAGGGGAGCAATGGTCACCAAAAACTCCACCACCAAGAGCAGCTGCAACAGTAAGATAAATATTGGCATCCAATGCTTGTGCCATTGGAATTCCAATTGGAATCATAATAGCAAAAGTACCCCAAGAAGTACCAGTAGAAAATGCGATAAAACTTGCAACAACATATACTGCTGCTGGAACAAAACTTGGTGATATCCATAATTTGGAAATTTCTGCAACATACAAACCAGTTCCAAGTTGTTTACATACATTTCCAATAGCAAAAGCAAGCATCATTAATAAAGCTAATGGAATTAAGCCACTAATCCCTTTCATTATTAAATCAAAAGTTTCTTTAAAAGTAAAAAGCTTTTGCGAGCTATATAAAATTGATGCTGTTATAATAGCAATAAGAACAGAATATAAGACAGATGTTGAGCCAGAACCTTTGCCAATTGCTTCAAAAATTTGCATCAAAAATGGTAACTCAGAAATATTTGGAACGTTTTCCCAACCAGTATAAATTAACATTAAAGGCATCATACCAACCATTGTTGCAATTGGAACTATCATATTTCGTCCACGAGGAATAATTCCAGTTTTGGTTTCAAGAGAAATAATATCGCTAGAAATCATTGGAGTTGCACCATCGCGGAGAACCTTACCAGTTGCTTTAACTCGTTCTTCAGCTTTTTTCATTGGACCAAAATCTTTTTTTGAAAGAATTATAAAAAGTACCATAGCCAAAGCAATCATTGGATAAAAATTTAATGGAAAAGATTTTATCATAATTCCAAATGGGTTATCAAATCCTTGAGCAGCTAATAAACCCATAATATAAGCACCCCAAGCATTTAGTGGAATTAATATACAAGTTGGGGCAGAAATAGAATCTGCTATATAAGCTAATTTTTCGCGAGGGATTTTCATTTTATCAAAAATTGGTCGGTAAATTGCGCCAACTGTTAAAACATTAATACTTGATTCAACAAAAATTAAAATTCCAGTTAACCAAGCTAAAAGTTGAACAATTACACGGGAATTTCCAGGTCGTTTTGCTTCAATTTTTGCAACAAGTTTATTGATATTTTTAATAAATCCTTCAACCCCACCGGAATGTTGAATAAATGCAATTAAAGCTCCAACTAATGAACTAAACATAATAGTTCTTGTATTTCCACTATCTTTAAAAACATCAACCAACGCTTGAATTGTAGCAACTGTGCCAGTAAGAGGATTCAAATTACTTAAAATAACCCAACCAAGCCAAATTCCAAAAAGGAGTGAAATATAAACTTGTTTTGTTTTTATAGCTAAAAATATTGCAATAAGCGGGGGCAATAAAGAAAGGAAACTGAAATGGTCCATATAAATCTCATTGTTATAATTATTTCTGTTTCTTAAAATTAGAATAAAATTACTTTAAATCAAATTCCAGAATAAATGTATTTAAAATTTTTTAGATGAATTTATGAGCAATAATTTAAAATTGAATTCAAAAAAATAATTTTGTTAAAGGTTTAACCAACAAGTTTGGCAATTTGGATAGCTCCGAAGAAATGATTTGTTAAGTTTAGTGCAGAAATATTTGATAATGGCAAAAGTAATTGATTTTTTAATTTGCCTCGTGTATCTTTGTAATTGAAAAATTTGCGGAAGTGATGAAATTGGTAGACATGCTATCTTGAGGGG
>PCUD01000087.1:13309-19938 GCA_002786785.1 Ignavibacteriales bacterium CG18_big_fil_WC_8_21_14_2_50_31_20
GAAATGGACAAAGAAGCAGCCCTTCTTTATAATGATGGAAATCAATTAATTAAGTCAGGGCAGTACAACGGAGCAATTGAAAAATATAATTCTGCAATTTTAATTCAACAACATCCAAATATTTTTTACCAAAAGAGTATTGCTGAGAAAAAATTAAGAAAGTTTGATGATGCTCAAAATTCACTTTTAAAGTGTATTGAATTAGATCAAAATTTTGTTGCAGCTTATAGTGGACTTGGTACTACTTATTATTCTCTTAAAAATTATCAATTAGCCATTGACAATTTTAATAAATTCATTGAAAAATCGGATGATAAAAAAGCTAAAGCAAAAGTTCAAAAATTTGTTGGACTCGCTTATACTCAATTAGGCAATGAAGCCAAAAGAGATGGAAAGCATCAACAAGCAATTGGATTTTTAAATGAAGCAGTAAATAATTATAAATATGATTCTGCCTATTTAACATTAGCTGAAATATATTTAGACCTTCGCCAATTTGAAGATGCTTTAAATGCTGCCGATAATGCCATTAATAATAGAAAAGAAATATCTCCAGGTGCTGGATATTATTATAAAGGTCTTGCATTTAAAGGACTTGATAACAACATTAAAGCTAAAGAGAGTTTTCAAATTTCCATAAAAGATAAAACCTATAAAGCTAATAGCGAATATGAGTTAAAACAATTAAATAAATAAGAAAAAGAGGCTGTCTCAAAAGGACAGCCTTTTTTTTTGAAATATATTATAGAATACTAAATAAAACATTTAATCTAATGTGTGTTGAGTTTAACGCATCGCCATCACTTAATAGTGTATTCATATTATAATGTGCCGAAAAATCTAAATTAATTACAGGAAGGAGTTTAAAATATAATCCAGCAGCAATTCCAACACCTGTTTTACTTTCCGATTCACTTATGGTAACATCATTAACTTTAGTTTCACCTACTGAAGTATATAATAATTCGCCAGCTAAATATGGTTGAATTGGACCAGGTATTAAAGTAAATTCCGCACCAATTCCAACAGAAAGAAAACTTGTTTCTACCTTAATGGTTTGGTTTAAAAATGGATCTGTATATTCGTTTGATAATGGATTATTGTAAATATTAGCTGCAAACTGAATTGGTAATATTGGTAAGCTTACAAGTAATTTACCACCATAATGAATTCCTGTGTTTAAGTTTAACCCATTTTCTGCTGTAAATCCATTATCGCCGGTAAGAGCTGTATAACCCCCACCAATGCCAAACTTTATGGATTGAGCAAAAGACAACGAACTAATTAAAAACACAATAAATAGAATATTTCTCTTCATTTTTTTCCTCGCATGTTTTGTTTGTAAAGTTATTGTTAATATAAAAAATAAGAATTAAAGAAATAGGATAATCTCATATATATTTTAAATTAATTGTAACCCAATAATGTTACTATTTTATGATTGACGAAACTTTTTATAAAAAACAGTGTTCATTAATTCAATGATTAAAATTATTTTCAAAAATATTACTCTATTTTTAGTTATTTTTGATTGATTTATTGGATAAAGTTATTAAGTATTTCAACGAACTTACTATTGATGTTTAACTATATTTACAAAAGAAAACTTTCGGTATTACTTGCTTATGAAAACAATTAGTAAAATTATATTTTTCACTTTCCTTTTATTTTCATCAATTTTTTCACAAAACGAAAATGAATTTTCTGTGGCTTTGGAACTTTATAACTCCAATCATTTTATTGAAGCCCGTGGGCGATTTCAAAATATTACTCTGAAAGAAGATATTGACGATAATCTGATCGTTTCTTCAAAATATTATGCAGCTATTTGCTTAATAAAAATTGGATTAATGAATGGAGCAATTCAAGAACTTGAGCATTTTATTGATAAATATAAATTCTCCAATTTTAGAGTTGAAGCGTTATTTCAGTTAGGGACAACCTATTTTCAAGTTAAAAATTATGTGCAAACAAGGGAAAAGTTATTAATTCTTATAAAAGAATATCCAAATAATGAAAAAGTTGGATTGGCTTATTATTGGATTGGTCAATCTTATGCAAATGAAAATAAATTTATTGAGGCTGAAGAATATCTTTTAGAAGCAGTTTCAATTGATAGATATAGTAATAAAATTGATTATACAATTTATTCGCTTGCTTATATTTATGAGCGACAAGAAAAATATTCAAGTGCTGTTACATATTACGATGAACTTTTAGCCTTTCACCCAAATAGCGAATTATTACCAAGTGCACAATTAAGAATTGGTGGAAGTTACTTTAAATTAAAGGAGTATGATAGAGCTATTTTGGAATTAACCGATCCTCTAATTGATGAACTACCTGAAAAAGAGCAAGTTGAAGCTGGATTTCTATTGGCAAATTCATATTTCCGATTAGGCAAATACGAAAAAGCTGAAGAAATTTATAGAAATGTTCTTTCAAAAAATTCATCTGGAAATATTGAAAGGGAATTAAAATTTGGAATTGCATGGGTTAATTTTCAGCAGGGAAACTATGAAAATGCTTATTCTGAATTTAGCAACCTTGCTTCGGATGAATCTTATGATTCCTTATCCATAAAATCGCTTTACTGGAAAGGTGAATGTAAAAGATATATTGGTGAAACTGGTGCTGCAGAAAAAATTTATAATACATTTCTAGAAAAATATGAAATTAACCAATTTACTGATGCAGTTCGTCTTTCACTTGGAATAATTCAATATAATAGAAAGGAATACAAAGAAGCTTCACAAAATTTAAGTATGGTTTCATATTCAAACGATATTAGATATAAAAGTAGAGCATTAATTTTACTTGGCGAAATAAATCTTGAATATGAAAATTATAGAGAAGCAGAACTTTATTTCAGCAAAGCTGTAAAAATTCCTTTAATTGCTCAAGATATTTCAAATAGGGCAATTTTAGGTCTTGGTGTTTCGCAATATTATATAGGTAAATATCCCGATGCAATAATGAATTTAACTGATTTATCAATTAGGGCAAGTAATTTTGAGACCCGAAAAACGCATTTCTATTTGGCAGAAACTTTTTTTGCTACTGGTGATTATAGAAGTGCCCAACAACATTACTATCGTGTTGATATTGGCAACGATTATATTGGGCAAGCTGCACTTTACGGAATGGCTTATTCTTATTTTAATTTAAAAGATTTTGGTAACTCTGTTTACTATTTTAAAGAATATCTTACAAAATATAAAAATGGAAATGTTATTGATGCAACTTTAAGACTTGCAGATAGTCATTTTGGTATGAAAAATTTTGAATTGGCAAGTGAAGAATACAAAAAATATTTTTCTAAATATTCCGAAAGAACTGATAATGATTTTGTTTTATTCCAATTTGGACAGTCGTTATTTAAATCAGGTAATAGTGAAGAAGCTATTAATAAATTGCACTTGTTGTTGAAAAAATTTCCAAAATCAAAATTCCAAGATGATGCAAGGTATTTAATTGGATGGATTCACTTTCAACAAAAGGACTTTAATTTAGCAATTTTGAATTATAAAAAACTAATTACGGATTATCCAAAATCCTCAATTATTCCGATTACTTTTTATTCAATTGGCGATTCTTATTATAATCTTACAGAATATGATTCATCAATAGTTTATTACCTAAAAATCATTGATGATTACCCAAAAACTTCTGCCGTTTATGATGCAATGAATGGAATTCAATATTGCTACCTTGCTCTTGACCGACCAGATGATGCTGTTTCATTGATAAATGGTTATATCGTAAAATATCCGCACTTGGAAAATAGTGACAGAATTTTGATGAAAAAGGGAGAAATTTATTTTAGTTATGGAAATTACAAAAAAGCTATGAGTGGATATTCCGAAATGATAAATTTTTATCCTAATAGTCAGTTAGTACCAGAAGCTCTTTATTGGATGGGGAAAAGTGCTCTTTTATTAAAAAGTAAAAGTGAAGCCTCGGAATATTTTTTAGAAATTATAAATAAACATATTTCCTCTAATTATGGAATTGAAGCAATTATTGAATTAGGTAAAATATACTCTGATAATAAGGAATTTAAAAAAGAAGCTGATTTGTATTCAGAAGTCATGCCTAAAATTGCGGCATCGCCTAAAGCTGAAGAAATCCTTTTCTTACAAGGGCTTGCGTTCATAAATTTAAATGAAAAAGCTAATGCTTATAAATCATTTGATGAAATAATTAAATATTATGATAAAACATTATTTTCTGATAAAGCTAAAATTGAAATTGGAATTCTGGAAATTATTAATAAAAGATTTACAAATGCAGAAATCTTTTTTAGTGAAGTTGCTGAAAATAGAAGTGATGATATTGGTGCTAAAGCACAGTATTATCTTGGAGTTTCTCGGTTTGAGCAAAAGAAATATGATTTAGCAATATCAGCATTGGTGAGAGTTAGAACCGTATTTGTAAATTATGATGAATGGTACACTAAATCACTCTTAAAACTTGGTGATAGTTACGTAAAAATAAATGATAAAGTTAATGCAAAAAAAATGTACAGAACTGTAATTCAAAAACATCCAAATGATGAGTTTGGAAGAGAAGCAAAACGAAAATTAAATAGAGTTTGATAAAGTTTATGAAAAATATAAAATTAATATTGAGTATTGTTATTTTTTGGTGTTATTCATTTTTTGCACAAGATGGTTCTAAAAACCAAAATATTGAATTGCCTGATTTTGTTATTACGGGAATTCAATCGGTTTCAGTTCCAATAATGAGTAAGAAAAAATCTGAGTTTATACCAATCCTTAGTGATAATTTTCTAATTCCAAATTATAATACCGAGGAATTTTCTCTATTGGATAATTCAAGTCCAATTAAAAAAGAAATGGAATTAAATAAAAATGATATTAAATATAATGGATTGTTACAGTTAGGTGCAGGTTTACAAACTTTACCTATTGGCGATTTATTTCTTGGTTTTAACAAATCAAATTTTATATTTAATTCACATGTTTATGGAAGTGATGAACGAAAATATATTCCATTTGCCGGTTATAATACTTCGGGCGCAAAAGCTAAATTCAATTATTATGTAAACCATAATTCAAAAGTTTTGCCAGGTTTATCATTTGGAGTAGAGGGCGATTTTGTTCGCGATTTATATTATTTCTATGGAACTGCTACTCCATCTAAATCTAGAGAAAATGAATATTATGGTGGAAAATTTTTTATTTCAAATCAGTTAAATAAAAAATTGAAGTACGGTTTTGACATAAAATACAACAATTTAAATATGAAAATAGATGGTATTTCTGAAAATATATTTTCTGGCAACAGCTTTATTGAATACAAATTTGGCTCATTTGGGCTTAGTGGAATTACTAATTATCAAGTTCAAAAAATTACAGATAATTTAGTTGGTTATAGCAGAGCTGATTATTTTGAAGGAAAAGCATATTTACATATTGCAAGTTCAAAAATTTTTGAACTAAAACTTGGTGCTCAATATTCACAACTTGATACGAACAATATATTTTCACCAATTGCTGTGCTTTCAATATTTGTTGAAAAAGGGGTAGCACTTTTTGTTTCTTATGAGGGAAATTCGGAACTTGTTACCATGCAAAATTTATTAAATGAAAATAAATATTTTGAAAAAGGTATTTCGCATATTTTTACAAAACGTAATTCTGAATTGAAATTTGACATAAAATATGATTTTTCCGATATTTTTGAAGTCAATGCTGGTTTCCATTCTGCCAAAGTTGATAATTATCAATTTTTTGAAGATTTGAATAATGACAATAAATTTAATGTTGTTCTTGCAAACGATGTTAAAGATGTGGGTGGATTTTTGAATGTAATTATTAATGCAAAAAAATATGGTGAACTTTTTGCCAATATTCAATTACAAAATATTACGGATATAAATGATTTGAAAATTCCTTATAGACCGGCATTAAATGCTAATATTTCCTACGGGTATATGTTGAAATTTGGATTATATTCTAAATTGAAGCTAAATTATTCTAAATATTCTTATACAAATTTGGCAAATACTCAAACAACTTCTAATTACATTAATTTTGGATTGTTTTTTAAGTATCGTATTTTTAATAGTTTAGCATTAACTTGTGATTTGCAAAATTTATTAAATAGAAAAGATTTTTACTGGAAAGGTTATCAGGAAAAACCGCTTGATGCCATTGTTGGAATTGAATATAGATGGTAATTAATATAAATTATTTCCATAATAATTGGGAAAGAGATGAATAAAGAATCATTTAAAGAAATAGTATTAGATATTTTAAGAAGTGAAAGTGATGAAACATTCAATTTATTCATAAAAAAATTATCCAAACATTTAAGTGGGAATGATACTCTTAAATTAGATGGAATTGGTCATTTTCAAGTAAAAAGAGAACCGCTTTCAAGAATGGAGAGAAGAGGAGTTGAAAGCGAGAAGGAAATTCTGATATTTCTGCCAGAAGGAGAAACTTCTGAAGATAAAATATTATCGTTTGAGGTTGACGATGAGGCAAATGTAACCCAAAATAAAAATGATTCTGTATTTAATATTGGAATTAATAGACCGACGGTTATTTATGATAATGATGAAATAGAAGAAGATAATGACAGTAAAATTATTGAATTTA
>PCUD01000087.1:19986-35800 GCA_002786785.1 Ignavibacteriales bacterium CG18_big_fil_WC_8_21_14_2_50_31_20
TACAAGCGAAATATTTGGAAATCAAAATTTGAATTCATTTGAAGATAGAAATTCAATAACCGAAGCAAAAATAAACAAAGATTTTCTTATTGATGACGAGGATTTGGAGTTTGACAACGATGATTTGGATTTGAAAAATGAAGATTTTGATGGTTTAGATAATTTTGATGCAAAAAGTTTTTCTCCAAAAACTGTATTTCCAGATGAAAATAGTAATAATGATGATTTCCAGACAGATAGCAAAATAGGTACAAATATTGAATCTGATTCAAATCCTTTTGATGAATTAGAGAATTATATAAATGAAGAAAGTATTGATGAAGCTGAAGAATTAATAAATGAAACTAAGGTTGAAGAAGAGGAAAGAAACACCACAACTAAAGTGAAAAATTTTGAGGCACCTACAAAAGAAAAAGATTTGAATAAACGAGTAAGCTATTCGTCATTAAGAAACAAATCTGGTGGAATTATGAAAAAATCAATTCTATTTGTTGCAATTGCAATTGTAGTAATTGCAGTTATTATATTTTTCTTTTTGCCAAAAACAGAAAACACAAATGATGAAAGTGGAGTAACAACTGAATTAAATTCAATGGATAATACAAATATTGGAATTATTGATTCATCCCAAAATGCTGACTCTAACAATGTTGTTTCTGAAAAAGAATCAAAAGTTGAACAAAATACTGATAAGAAGTTAGCAGAAGTTAAAAAGATTGAAGAAAGTAAAATCACTACATCAAAAGAACCTAAATACCAAAAGACAGAAATTAAACCAACAAATAATGTTGGATTATACAGGGAAATTCCTAATGACAAATCCATTACAGACCGTATATATTTTGATGGAGAAAAATACACTGTGCAGGCATCTTCTTGGAAAAGCACAAGTATTGCCGAAAAGGAAGTTAACAAATTAATAAAACGGGGATTTGATGCATTTATTGTTAAAGTGTTTATCAAATCAAAAGGAAGCACTTGGAATAGGGTAAGAATTGGATATTTTAATTCCCAAAAAGAAGCTGAAGAATTTTTAAAGAAAAATAAATTTTAATTAAGGAAAAAGATGAGTTTATTAGAAGTTGTTTTTAAAGGTGGTTGGGTAATGCTATTTATTTTTATATCATCAATAATAGCATTAACAATAATAGTGGATAGATTGTGGGCAATAAAAAAATCACGTTCAAATGTGCCTGCTTTTTTGGTAAAAATAAGAGGATTATTAAAAAAGAACAATATTATTGGTGCAATAAATTTTTGTCTTGAGGATAAAACTCCAACTGCAAATATTATAAAAAAAGGATTGAAGAAAATCCAGTTTGGTCACGAAAGAGTTAAAGAAGCTATTGAATCTGCTGGACGCCAAGAAATAAATAAATTAGAAAAAGGGTTATCAGTGCTGGCAACTATTGCCGGCGTTGCACCATTGTTAGGATTTTTAGGAACAGTTACAGGAATGATTTCTGCATTTATGCGCATTGAAGATTTGCAAGGTGCTGCAAATCCCAGTGATTTAGCTGGTGGAATTTGGGAAGCATTACTTACTACTGCTTTTGGGCTTGCTGTAGGAATTATTGCTTACTCGTTTTATAATTATTTAGTTAATTCTATTAACAAATTTGTCCTTGATATTGAAATTGTTTCAAACGATGTAGCTGATATTATTGAGGAAATGAGAATTTCTGATTCTAAAACTAATGTGGATGAGGATTAAATGAAATTTGAGATGCAAAATAAACCTCTCACAATTTTTCACTTTTCTTCATTAACTGATATTGTAATGCTATTGCTTATTTTCTTTTTATTAACATCACAATTTGTAATTCAAACTGGTGTAAAAGTTCAATTACCTGGTGCTGCAAATAACGAGCAAACAGTTCCAACACGAATTATTGTATCAATTACTGAACAAGGTAAAATATATGTTGGGAAAGAAGAAGTTGAAATTGGGGCTCTACCTATTAAGTTAGAAACAATTAAGCAAAGCGTTAATGAAGAAAATTTAATAATTAGAGCTGATAAGTCTTCAAAAATTGATTTGGTAATAAAAGTAATTGATGCTGCAAAGGGAATAGGAATTAATAAATTTACAATTGAAACAGAGAAAGAATTATAATGTTTTGGAGAAAATCAGAATATAAATCAACTGCTATTTCTGTTATAGTTCATTTGTTAATAATTCTAATTTTAATGGCTTTTAAAATTACCCCAGAAATTGATATGACGGAGTATGTTACAATTGGCTTTGGTAATATTGGTAAATCAAATTCCTCTGGTGCAATAAAAAAAGTTGAGCGGAAGAAAGAAATTATTAAAGAAAAAACCAAGAATGAAATTGAAATTCCTAAAGTAAAAAATATTGACGAAAACAATGAGGTTGCTAATACCACACCAAAAAAGGAAGCAAAAAAAATAGTTGAGAAGCAACCCGAAAAAGCTTCTAATAAAAACGAAGGAGTAGAAGAGGGTAAAGGCAATTTTGGCTTCGAGTTAGATTTTGGAGGCAAAGGGCAACGAAAAATTTACAGTTATACAATTCCTGCTTATCCTCCTGGAGTTTTAAAAGAAATTGATGTTAAACTTCAATTTACAATTATGGCTGATGGCTCGGTTGGACGCATTATTCCTATTCAAAAAGCAGATACTCGTTTAGAAACTGTTGCAATGAATTCGTTAAGACAGTGGCGTTTTGAGGCTTTGCCTGATGGCGTAAATGGAAAACCACAAACTGCTGTAATTACATTCCCTTTTAGATTGCAGTAAAATTATTCCAAATTTTTGTTCCGCGAATTGAGAATTTGCACTCCAATTATTCCACCCAAAATTCCAAAAATTGAATTCATAACAATATTATTTGCCAAAAGTGAAAATGTGTAAAGTGATGAAAAACCATCGTTAGAAATATTTTCAACAATATTACTTAAAATGCGTATTATTTCTTCTTTAGTAACACTATCAATAGGAAAATCGTTTACTGTATTTACTAATTGGGGGAAAGTTAAGACCAAATCATTTTTGTGAGTTAAAAGTGTAATAAAAAAATCGAAAAAAGTACCAAAAAATGCAGCAATTAAACCAGTAATTAAGCCAAAAACCACTCCTTTTTTAATCTTCAATTTTGAAAAATTGTGGTTAGCTTTTTGATCTAATAAAAGTGAAGCAAATGCTGCAAGTGGAATTAACACACAACAACCTAGACTTTTAATTACTGGAACAACCATTAAGACTCCAGCAACAAAACCAATAATAATAGGGGATATGTATTTTTTATTCATTTTTCTCAATTAATATTTGAAATCCGTTGTAAATATATACAATTCCTACAAAACCAAAAAGGAATCCAGTAATTAAAGCAAAATATTTTGAGTAGGAATAAATTCCAAAAGAATAAAGCAGAACATCAATCAACATTGGAAATGAAGTTAGCAACAAAATTTTTCCATTTTTAATATTTAATTTAGAAACAAAAAGCATTATAAATGAGGAAATAAATCCACCAATATAAATTCCAGCACAACGTGAGCAAACAAGCGAGCTATGATTGTTAAATACAATTAACTTCTCAGCTTGTTGATGGCAAACGGTTGAATAAATTCTGCTTAAAACTGGATATAAAAATGATAGATTATTAAAATATGGAATTAGAAATTCGATAAAAATTCCAGACACCCAAAGTGAAATGAGAATAAACAATAAAAATTTTTGCTTAAACGTCAAAATTGGATCTAATTTATTATGTTAAAAATTAGAATTTTGGATTCAGTGAGAATATAAAGTCGTTGGTTCAAAATAATTGAATCAACAATTTTTGTGCCCTTCGGTAAATTCTTCGGGGTTATATTTTTAAATTTTGATATTGGCATTTTTAGATTTTGATAATAAAGTGAATCGAGTGAATTTAATGTTAAATTATTATATGAGATATTAATGTTCACAGCATCAAAATTTGAATTGATTTTTATTAAGCCCATTCCATATTGGTCAAAAACATTAAGAAAACCATTATCCAAAACAAATATTTTGGAATCTTGTGAAAGTGCAATCCCAATTGGATTTTCGAGTGTAAAATCGCCAGAACGAAAATCTCCATACTCTAAAAGAAAGTTTCCTGATGAATTATATTTTAGAATTCGTGTGTTTTCAGAATCCAAAATATAAATATCACCTTGTATAGAAGTTGCACAGCTTGTTGGATATTGGAATTTTTCAATTTCATTTGCATTCAAATTAGATTTAATAAAAAATAAAAAGTTTAAATCTTTATCAAAAACTTGAATTCTATTGTTGTTTTTATCAGTTACATATACTCGTAAATCAGTAGCATAAATATCGGAAGGTTCATCAAATGCGGAATCACCCCAACCATAACCTCCAATTTTTTGGATGACTTTATTAAGGGTGTCTAATTTAGTTACTTCATTTTTTCCAACATCCGAAACGAAAAAATAACCGCTTGGAGTTAAAGTAAAAGCAGAGGCTGATTCAAATTTTCCAATTTCACCTTTAAAAATAAAAGTTTGAGCAAAAAGAGAAGAAGTAAGAAAAAGAAATAATATTTGTAATATTTTTGTGTGCATGTGCTAATATAAATAGAAGTTGAGTTTAATTCAAAAGAAAGTTGTTGAAAAATGAATCCGAATTTTACTAAACATAGACGAACCTAAAATTTTTGAGAACATAAATTTAGCTTACTTTCCCATCTCACAAAAAAACAGTAAATTTAATTTGTTATTTCCACAAAATTAATTAGAAATTGAAGCTATGTATAAATATAAAAAGCATATTTTTGTTTGCGAAAATATTAGAGAAGAAGGAAGTTTAAAACCAAGTTGTGCAAGGCATGGTGGTAGTGAAATTAAAAATAAATTTAAAAGTAGATTATCCGAATTAGGTTTGTCTTCAATTATTAGAACAAACTCCGCTGGTTGTCTCGGTGCATGTAAGCATGGACCAGTTGCTGTTGTTTATCCGCAAGGCACTTGGTATGGTAAACTAACATTGGATAATGTTGAACAAATAATTCAATCTGATTTAATTAACGGAATTGTTGTTGAGGAATTAGAGATAAAAGATGAGTAGAAAAATTGAAAGTGAAAGACTAAATATTATAGTCAATTTACTCAAAAAAGAATACCCCAAAATAAAAATTCAATTAGACCATGTTTCCCCATTTGAATTACTAATTGCAACAATTCTTTCGGCTCAATGCACAGATGCACGAGTAAATATTGTTACTAAAACTTTATTCAAAAAATATAAATCACCAAAAGATTACTTAAAAGTTTCGCAAGAGGAATTAGGCAAGGATATTTTTTCAACTGGTTTTTATAATTCAAAATCAAAAAATATTCAAGCTTGCTGCAAGCAATTGATTGAAGAGCACAATGGTCAAGTTCCACAAGATTTTGAAAAATTAGCAGAGCTTTCGGGAGTTGGAAGAAAAACCGCTTCAGTTGTTGTAGGAAATGCTTTTGGAATTCCAGCTCTCGCTGTTGACACTCATGTTATTAGGTTAACAAATTTGCTTGGATTTGTAAATACTAAAGATGCCACAAAAATTGAAGCAATATTAAAAGAATTATTACAAGCAAAAGAATGGGTGAGTTTTACTCATTATATAATTTCGCATGGCAGAAAAGTCTGTATTGCACGGCGTCCAAAATGTTTGGAATGTGTACTTATTGATTACTGTCCAAGCAGGCAGACAAATAAAAAATATTCATAATTATTAAGTTTAATAAGGAATTAAAATGGAAATGGAATTAAACCGCGAAGAATGTTCACAAATTCTAAAAAAATATACACAAAATGAATCGTTGTTAAAACATGCTTACGCTGTTGAAACTTGTGTAGTTGCTTATGCCGAAAAATTTGGGGAGGATAAAAAATATTGGGGTAATGTTGCCTTGCTTCACGACTTTGATTATGAAAAATTTCCAACAGCAGATGAACATCCTTATAAAGGAAATGAAATATTAAAAGAATTAGGATTTTCGGAAGATTTTAGGACTGCAATTATGTCGCATGCTGAATATACTGGCATTTTGCGAGAAACCAAACTTCAGAAGACGCTATTTGCATGCGATGAACTTACAGGGTTTATAACTGCTGTAACTTATGTTCGTCCTAGTAGATCGGTTGATGAGGTTGAAGTTAAATCTGTTAAAAAGAAAATGAAAGATAAAGGATTTGCCCGTGCAGTTAATCGCGACGAAATAATTCAAGGTGCAGAGGCTTTGGGCATTCCACTCGATGAACACATTCAATTTTGTATTGATGCAATGAAAAAAAATAAAGAACTATTAGGATTATGAAAGGGATAAATTTAAAAGGAAAGTCTTTTTTAATTGCCATTTTTTTTATCTCTTTAACTTTAATTTCACGAATTTTGGTTTCTGAAAAACTATTTTTTGGATATGATTCAATAAATTACGCTCTTGGAGTAATTGATTTTTCGCTTAATGCCACCCGTCCACATTTACCAGGTTCTATTCTTTTTGTAAAATCAATTGAGTTTATTAATTATTTTATAAAAGATATTCACCAATCATTTTTAATTTTGATTTACATATTTTCTTCAGGTGCTGTTTTATTATCCTATTTAATTTTTCTAAAATATTTTGATTATAAAAAATCATTTTGGCTTACTTTATTTCTTTTGTTCAATCCAATGGTTTGGTTTTATGGGGCTGTAACCGAAATTTATGTGTTTGATTATTTTTTTGCATCGCTTGTTTTTTTTACTTCTCAAAAGAAAAATTCCATTTATTTTTTGCCTATAATTTATGCAATATTTAGTGGATTTAGACCTTCTTCTGCTGTTCTTTTAACTCCATTTTTTATTTATTTAATTTGGATTGAAAAAGAAATTAAATGGTCAAAATTTGTTAGTCATTTTTCTCTATCAGTTGTCATTTTTTTAGCATGGTTTATTCCTTTAATAAATAATGCTGGTGGATTATTTGAATATTTTCGTTTATTCAGTACCAACAATCCAATGGAATCAATTTCATTTGCCCAAAATTTATTCCGACTCTCGTCGCTTATGCTTTTTTTCATAACTCCATTTATTTTCATTTTGCCATTGGTCAAAAAAGCAAATTATAAAGTTTGGGAAAATGAAATTTTCAAAATCTTATTTTTAATTGTTCCTGCAATTCTATTTTTTATCCTTTCGCATTACTCAAAAGGTTATGCGTTATTAATTGCTATGCCATTAGTTTTGGTAGTGGGATTATTAGTAAACAATAATTATAAAAGCTCAATCATGTTGGCTGTTTTTTGGGAAATTTCATTATTTATTTTTATCCCAGCAAGAGAAACAACACTTAATAGTAAGTTGAAACCCTCTGTTCGCAAAAGTGGAATAGCACAAATATGGATTGACAGAACTTTTTCGGATTATAGCCTTACTTTTAATGAAATTAGTTTACGAGATAAATTACTAAATAGTATGATTGGATTGGTTGAAAAAACAAATTGTAGTAGAATATTTTTGGACCCAACAATTTCACAATTTGGTAGAGCACTTCAATTTTATTTTCCAAATAAGGAAGTTTTGTCAGTTGATTTCAAGAAATCAAAAAACTACATCCTTTTCAGAAATAATGAAGTAAGACAAGTTCTATTAGATAAAATGAACGACAAAGATATTTTTATTGTACGAAAAGATTTTTACGATAATTATTTACAGAATTTTGAGAAAGATTTTGCAAAAAATAATCTTATTGTTTTATCGCAAAGTAGCTATTTGCATTCCACTTTTGAAAATATAGTTGATTCGTTATTTGTGAGAAACTAAATAAGGGATAAAAATTTGACTATTATTAAACTTGCAAAATGTGTTAAATCTCATTAAATTCCACATTAAAAATACAGGAAATACTATATAGAACGCTTTTTACTATTATTTAATTATCAATTAACAGAAAATATTTTTTATTCATTTTTTTATTTGGAGTTAAAGTGAAAAGCAAATTATTTATAGTAGTTTTGTCTTTTTTATTTTTGAACGCACTTATTGCTAAAGAAGAAATTCGAGTAATTTCGTCTAATCAATCCAATTTAATAATTGAATATAATCCAAACTACTCCGAAATTAGAAAAGAAACAATTGATGGAAACACCTATTTATCAGTTCCATTTGATGGTGCTGATGGTTATTCTGATGATTTAATTGGCAAAATATTTTTGATGCACAAAAATATTCAAATTGGTGTTCCATCCGAGTTTGGAAATACAATTCAAGTTATTTCAACACAGCATTCAATTATAAAAGGGAAAATTGCTCCGGTAAGAGGTGATAAGGATATTCCTCTACAAGAAATTGCAAAAGCCGAACAATCTTTTCAAAATCAAGAATTGGTGAGTTTTGGAGAATTTGGTTACTCGCGAGATTTCCCTTTACAAAGTATTTTAGTAGCTCCAGTTCAGTACAATCCTGAAACTGATGAAATAATACTTTATTCCAAAATTGTTTTTCGTGTAAATTTTGGGAAAGTAGTTAATAATGCAAAAACAGTTGAAAACAAAATTCTATCAAAAATTATCCCAAATTATAATATTGCAAAAAATTGGGGTAAAGATTATGCAGTTTTAAATAAATCAAATCCAAATTCGACTAAACTTGTTGGTACTTGGTATAGGTTCAAAGCGCCAAATGAAGGCATTTATAAAATTACCAGAAGTGAATTAGCTTCACTCGGAATTGACGCTGCAACAGTTGATCCACGAAAGATTAAAATATTTAATAATGGTGGATTTGCATTAAACGAAAGTGTGCAAACATCAACTCCATACGGACTGAACGAAAATGCAATTTTAGTTAAAGGCGAAGAAGATGGAGTTTTTGATCAGAATGATTATATACTATTCTATGGAAGAGGACCTGATTTTTGGGAATTTCAAGTTTCTTCTTCAAAAATTGAAAGGTATCATAATCCTTTTTCAAAAAATAATTATTACTGGATTTCGTTCGGTGGTGAAAATGGAAAGAGAATGGTTAAACTTCCAAGTATGAATAGTGCTTCATCAATTGAACAAACTACAAGTGTTGCTTTTTTATCGTTAGATGATGATAAAATTAACATTGGAAGATCTGGAAGAGATTATTGGGGTGATGAGTTTAACACAAGCACTAAATCACATACTTACATTAATAATCTGGAAAGCAGAAATGAAAGCAGCAATATAATTTACAATTATCGAATTGTTAATTCATCAAAAAGTCTTCAAACATTAACTGTTTCCGATAATGGAAAAACCATATTAACACATTCATTAAGTGGATATGGTTCAAATGATTATAGTTGGGGAGTATCAGTTGATAAAACTGCTCAACTTTCTGGGTCATTACCCGAGAATAGAAGCGCCTTAAAATTTGAAGTTTCAATTTCTTCTTCAGACGCAAAAGCATATTTAGATTATTTTGAAATTGAATATTTAAGAAATTTAAAAGCACTTGCTGATGAAGTAATTCTTTTTAACGATGTTAATAGGAATGTAGTTAAGTATAAGCTAAATAATTTTTCAAGTAGTGATATTCAAGTATTTGATATTTCCGATTTTGCAAATGTTAAATCCATTTCATCACCTAATATTAGTGGCGGTCAGGTTGATTTTACAGTATCCGAAGGTGATGGTTATAAGTCAAAGTACATTGTTTTGGCAAGTAACAAATTAAAATCTATTTCAGAAATTACAAAAGTGGAAATTCCAACAAGTATTGTTAGCGGTGAAGGTGCAGAATACATAATTATTACTGATAAAAAATTTAGTACAGATGCCGAAAGACTTGCTGCTTACAGGAAAAGCGATGCCCCTCAAAAGTATTCAACTAAAGTTGTTTATGTTGAGGATATTTTTAATGAGTTTTCTTGTGGGATGATGGACCCAACTGCAATTAGGAATTTTCTAAAATATGGCTATGAAAATTGGCAAATAAAACCGTTTTTTGTCCTTTTGTTTGGTGATGGTGATTACGATTATTATAATGTTGAAGGATATTCCAAGAATTTTGTTCCAACTTATCAAACCAAGGAATCATTACAAGAACTTGCTTCTTATCCTATGGATGATTTTTATAGTCGAATTGTTGGTAATGATGCTGTAGCAGATTTAGCTATTGGTCGATTAAATATTCAAACAACAACAGATGCATCAAATATTGTAGATAAAATTATTGCTTATGAATTACCAGATAATGGAATGTGGAAAAATACTATTACTTTAGTTGCTGATGATAGAGAAACAACTGAAGGAATTGAAGCAAATCTGCATACACCACAATCGGAAACTTTAGTTGCTCAAAGAATTCCCGGTTTTATGGAAACAAATAAAATTTATCTTGCAGCATACCCAACTGTTATTACTGGTTTTGGAAGAACAAAACCAAGTGTTAACGAAGCGATTATTAATGCCATAAATCAGGGGACATTAATATTAAATTATATTGGACACGGAAATCCAGATACTTGGGCACACGAAGGTGTTTTTGAACGAACTTCTTCAATTCCAAGTTTGAAAAATGATAAATTGTTCTTTTTAACGGCGGCTACTTGCGATTTTGGTCGTTTTGATGATCCAACAGTCCAAAGTTCAACCGAGGAATTATTGTTAGCTGAAAATAGAGGTATGATTGGCGGATTTTCGGCTGCGAGAGTTGTTTATTCGCATGCAAATGAAGCAATAAATCTTGAATTGTATTCCCATTTATTAAGCACATCTTTGGAATATATGGCTAATAGCACGGTTGGCGAAGCATTTTATTTAACAAAAACGCAAATGTACGGCACAAATGATAGAAAATTTCATTTATTTTGTGACCCTGCAATTAGATTAAATGTTCCTAAAAATCCAGCTTCAATTGTTAAAGTTAATAACAAGGATTTAGCAACCGATGTTCAATTAAAAGCATTAAGTCAAGTTTCAATTGATGGGGTGGTGAATAATTACGATGGAACTATAAATCCAGCCTTTAATGGTGAAGCGGTTATCACTGTTTACGATTCAGAAATTGTTAAAAAATTACCAGAATTAGGTACAGCAATTGACGCCCGTATGGTTGTGCCTGGTGGTGTAATTTTTAGAGGACGTGCAACTATTAGCAATGGAAAATTTGATACAAAATTTACGGTTCCACAAGATATTTTATACGAAAATAAGAATGGGAAAATTACAGTATACATTACTGATAATGAAACAGACGGAATTGGTTTTACCGAAAATGTAATAATTGGTGGAACAGATTCGCTTGCAAATAATGACGGAAATGGTCCAGAAATTGAAATTACTTTTGATAATTCAGAATCATCAAATGCCTCTCTTGTAAACCAAGATTTTACAATTGTGCTTAATTTGCACGATGAAACAGGACTAAACACAACTGGCACTGGAATTGGCCATAAATTAAAAGGAATAATAGACGATAATCCTTCCAATGAAATTGACTTTACAAATTCTTTTGTTGGCGATTTAGATGCAGAAGGGAAAAGTGGAAAAGTTAATTATAAAGTAACCAACTTTGAATTAGGTGAACATAAAATTAATGTAACTGCCTGGGATGTTTATAACAATCCTTCCCAACAAATTTCTTATTTTACGGTAGTAAATTCTGAAGATGTTGTTCTTAAAGATGTTGTTAACTATCCCAATCCATTTAGTAACAACACAACGTTTTTGTTCCAACACAATATTTCAGAACTAATAAATGTAAAAATTAAAATTTATACAATTGCTGGAAGACTAATTAAAAACATTGAGCAATATAACATCCTTGATAAATTTGTAAAAGTTGATTGGGATGGCAGAGATGAAGATGGCTCTGAAATTGCTAATGGAACTTATTTATATAAAGTTATTATTAAATCAATAGATGGAAAAAATAACCAAAATGTTATTGGCAAATTAGCCATCATTCATTAAAAGAAGTAAATTCATTATGGAGGTAATTTACAGATGAAACGAATTAGTATTATTATGTCAGTATTTGCATTGATGTTAGGATATGTAAACCAAATAAATGCACAAGGTGAAGCCGCAGTTCCATTTTTGCTTCTTGCACCCGATTCAAGGCACGCTGGGCTTGGTGAAGCTGGCACTGGCCTTGCAGACAATTCGTCTGCAATATTTTGGAATCCCGCTGGTATTGCTTTTCAAACTGGCTCCGAAGTTGGCATTACACATGCAAACTGGTTGCCACAATTTAACTTAGATTTATCCTACGACTATGTTACCTATCGTCAGTATATAGAAGATATTGATGGAAGTGTAACTGCAAGTTTAACTTATATGAACTATGGTGAATTTCAAAGAACCAGTTCAAGTGGACCTGAAGTAATTAGTACTTTTAATTCGTTTGATATTGGAGCTACAGTTGGCTACGCTACCAAATTAACCGATGATATTGGACTTGGAGTTAACTTTAGGTTTATTTATTCAAATCTTTCCGATCAACCTACAGAAAATGAAGTTGGCAGCGGTGTTGCTTCAACAGTAAGTTTTGATGCTGGTGCAATGTGGCGTCCAGAAGATTTTCTTGACGGGAATTTTAGTCTTGGTCTAAATATTAGTAATATCGGTCCAAAAATATCATACATTGATCAAGCACAAGCTGACCCACTTCCTACCAACGCACGTATTGGTTTTGCTTACAGAGTTTTCCAAGATGATTATAATTCATTTACAGTTCTTGGTGATATGAGTAAACTTCTTGTTAATAAAAAATCTGGTGTAATTAGTGGCGATACTACTACAACTACTTTTGCAGTTTCAAACGATTTTATGAAAAGTATTGAATTTTCTGGCGGTGCTGAATATTGGTATGGAAGACCAGAAGATTTTATGTTTGCAGTTAGAGCTGGTTATTTTTATGAAGACCCAGATTTTGGAGCAAGAAATTTTATGACTTTTGGTGCTGGAATTAAATATGATCTTTACGGATTTGATTTTAGTTATATTTCAACAGTTGGCTCAAATAGTGAAAATCATCCTCTTGATGGAACTTTAAGGTTTTCACTTGTTATTGGCTGGGATACTGTTCCACAAACTAAACCAGGTTTACCTCGAGGAATTTAGCTATAATGAAAAGAGCAAATTTATTCTTATTTATTCTTTTATTTGGTATGGGCAGTGCATCTGCCCAAACTTTTATTGGTAAATTAAACCCAAATCCATTGCAAGAAAAAAAACATATTGCTGGGGATAATTTAAAAATTCTTGCGGTTATGTCCGATTTTCAAATAGATATTGATGATGCAACTTTTGGTGATGGAAAATTTGGCTCAATTTATACCAAAAATTATGGTAACTCAATATTAGACCCACTACCGCATGATAAAACTTATTTTGAAAATCATTTTAAGTTTGTGCAAAACTATTTTTCAAAAGTTTCAAATGGAAACTTAAACATTGAATATACAGTTTTAGATGAAATAATTACAGTTTCAAAAACAATGCGAAACTACTCACCAGCATTGGAAAATTTAAATAACCTTACTCCGCTTGCTGAATATGTTAGTGAAGTTTGGACTCTTACAGATTCTAAATATCCAAATTTTAACTTTGCTGATTACGATTTGTTTATTGTACTTCATGCTGGTGTTGGAAAAGATGTTGCTCTGCCAGGAAGTCTTGGACTCGACCGTGATATACCATCTGTATTTTTAAATATTAATTCGATGAAAAATATTTATGGCACTGATTATCAAGGTATTTCCGTTAATAATGGAAGTTTCAAAATTAATAACAGTGCAATTATTCCCGAAACAGAATCGAGAGAAGTGGAAGGATTTGATGACACAACATTAATTGAGTTAACCACAAACGGTTTGCTTGCTGCTACAATTGGGAGTTATCTTGGTTTGCCAGATTTGTATAACACTGAAACTGGACGAAGTGCAATTGGTCGTTTTGGATTAATGGATGGACAATCAATGTTTTCATTTCAAGGAATATTTCCTCCTGAGCCATCAGCTTGGGAAAAAATGTTTCTTGGTTGGGTTACTCCAACTGAAGTATCTGTGGGAAATCACAATTTGAATATTGTAAATAAATTTGTTGCAAATCCAACAGATACAACTTTAATTAAAATTCCAATCAATTCAACCGAGTATTATCTTGTTGAAAATAGAAAACGCGATGCTCTACAAGATGGCTCAAAAATCACATACGTGAGCAATGGTCAAATTTATACCAAAGCATTAGTCGGAGATTCAGAAAGCTACATTTATTACGATGTTGATACCTTGGAAGGCGTTATAATTGATGTTGATGAATTTGATTGGGCTTTGCCTGGTGAAGATAGAAACTGGAAAATTGATAATTTTAAGGATGTTGGACTAATTATCTGGCATATTGACGAAACAATTATCAACAATAATTACGAAAGTAATACAATAAATAATGATAGATACAAACGCGGTGTTGCAATTGTTGAAGCTGATGGAATACGTGATATTGGTGAAGATTTTCAAACAATATTTGGTGAACTTGTTATCGGAGAGGGAACAAAGGAAGATACTTGGTACAAAACAAATCCCGCAGATTATTACGAAAATAAATTCTCATTTAATACAAAACCAAAAGCTGAATCAAACAGCGGTGTAAATAGTTTAATTACGCTTTCTAATTTCTCTGATATTTCTAACAGAACTTCATTTAATCTAACTTTTGGTTCTGAATTTATTGATTTGATTTGGAATGCGACTCTACCAATTAATGATAAAAGATTTCAATGGATTAGTGCTGTTAGTAATGGTAATAATTCATATCTATTAGTTTCAAGTGCTGATATGACATATTTATTAAATGCTGATGGTAGTATCTCAGATACAGTTAGTGTAGGAAATGTTAGAAAGCCAACTGTAGTTGAAAATAATGGATTAATAAATTTGTTTTCAGTTTCATTTAGCAAATTCCAGCTAACTCAATTTACTGAAACTGGAAAGGTTAATATCTCAATTACTGATGATGCAGCTTTGTTTTCTACTTCGCCCATAATTTATTCTGTTTCAGGTGATGTCATTGAAATACTAATTGGTACTATGACGGGGAAGATTAATAAATATTACGTTAATGTTGGGACATCAAAATCAATTCAACTTGTAGATTCTAAAGATATATTTCCTTCAAACTATATTAGTAGAATTGCTGTATTTGGAAATGATTATGCAGCAATTTCATTTAATCAATTTTGGAGCAGTGAATTATCAAGTGGTGCTATTAATATTTCTTATTTACCAGAAAGTTTAATTCTTACAAAGAATATAAATGGGGACTTAAAATCTATAGTCAAATTAGCTGATAATAATTTTGCAACTATTGTTGGTAGTGATGTCTCATATCATAAATTGAATGCTGTAAATGGAACTGCTGTTGATGAACTTGGTTATTTTGACTTTCCCAAAGTTGATGATTTTATCCCTAGTCAGGTATACTCCAATATTATATTGGCAGACTTAAAAAATGATGGAAGCAATTATATAATCCAAAATAATGGAGCATATTTAGAAGCTTTTAATTTAACAGGTGCTGAAGCAAGCAATTTCCCAATTCAAAATGAATATAAAACAAATTTTATATCATCTCCGCTTGCAGTTGATTTAAATAACGACAATGCGGCCGATATCATTACGTTTACTGAAGATGGTGACATTTTAGCAGTTGATGGAATTACTGGAAAAGTGATTGATGGATTCCCAATTTCTAGCGGAAAAATTGCTACTGTTCCAATTGTCTTTACAGAAAATGGAAGAACAGCACTTGGAGTTGTTACAGAAAATAATCAATTCATGAGCTGGAATATTAGTCAATACGA
>PCUD01000047.1:0-485 GCA_002786785.1 Ignavibacteriales bacterium CG18_big_fil_WC_8_21_14_2_50_31_20
AGCTCTTCTTGGAGTCTGTGATGCTGTCGTCAGTATATATGTTAATGAAATACAAGAAAATGGGAAGCTTCTTCCTACTCGGGGAAATATACACGACCTATCTGGTGCAATTACTCATAAAAGAGAAATTATTACTCTTTACTTACAAGGCTATTTCACTCCAAATATTGCTTTGAAAACTAATCACAGCAAAGAAGCTGTCGATCGGTACATTAAAGACTATCACAAAGTTGAAATTCTTTGGCAACATAACATTACTGACTTAGATGAGATATCTCTCTTAACTAGATTATCTAAAAGAGTCGCTCAACAATATATTGATCTTTTGCCAACTAAATTGAAAAACAGCATGTCAAAGAACAGTGAAAATGAGGCTGAGTTGACTTCTCAACCTCTTTTTCCTTAATTTTGTATCATATTATTTATTTTATTCTTTTTGTCCTTTTTTTTACTAACTTATTATTTTTTAATGCTTTAACGCTTCC
>PCUD01000047.1:523-16184 GCA_002786785.1 Ignavibacteriales bacterium CG18_big_fil_WC_8_21_14_2_50_31_20
TATTTTTAATGTTACAAAACTATTTTCTGGCATTTGATAACTAATTACTGTACTTGGATTAAAAGGATTAGGGTAATTTTGGTTAAGAGCATAATTAGTTATTCCAGTAATATTATCATTAACCGAAACTGTTAGATTAAGATCATAAGTTGCTTCAGCGGCAAATACTGGAGGTAAATTATCAGGTTGATCTGGAATAAAAGGAATACCATCACCGTCAGAATCGTTACCACTTTCGCCTGAACTTGCACCTTCGGATAATTGCATTTTATTAGCAACCACTTTAAAAAATCTTGTATAAATTAATGGTGCATCTACTTTGTTCAAAACTAAACTTGCTTCTCTAAGTGCACCGGCAATTACAGCAAAGTTTAAAGGTGTATATGTTGCAATAAAATTACCATCGGTAGTTTTGAATGCTTTTGCACTTGGAACATAAAAATTACTTATTAAATAATCGTAACCTTTATCCGCAGCATTTTTATAGTTAATATCGCCAGTTACCTCAAAAGCTGCTATTAAGCCTCTAATTGCGGCAGCTTGTGCTTCAACTGAAGTTCCAGAGTTATCAGCTCCACTTCCAATTGTAAAACTGTTGTAAAATCTTCCATTTCCATCGTAAAGATTATTTACTATAAAATTAGCTTGAGAAATAATTGCATCTTTTGTCATATTTGATAAATCCATACCATTAAATTCTTCAACAACTTGTTTAAGTATAGCTAAAGTATAACCAGCATTAAATGTTGTAATTTGATTTCCTTGTTGAACGCTTCCAGCATTCAAATTGGATACGTCTACAAATGTTCCTTCTGTTTGATTAAAGTGCATAGCAAGCAAATTCATTGCAATAATTTTACTTGCACTCATAAACAAATCAAAAGGACCAGGCATTCCAGTTTCAGACATTGAAGCAGGAAATGGGTCACCATCAAAAACGGATTTATATGCTAAATGAGCTGCATCACTTGAATTATTTGGGTCGGTCATATTTTGGAAACTTACAGTTCCCCATAAAAATGAAATTTGGTCCCAAAGGTCACTTGAAGCATCAGTTACAACAAAAGATGTCGGTTTTGGTGGCATTGATTCGCTTACACTTGTTTCAGTAACAGCAATTTTATGTGGAAAATATTTTATCCCGTTTGCTGGGTCATAAGTCATTGGGTCAACAGCTCCAAGAGAATTTCCATCATAAGCTAAAGAGTTAACAAGAAACATAGTTTTGTTTACACCTTGGGCAGTTAAAACTTGACCAATAAAACCATCCAAATTATTTCCGCCATAAAAAACATTATTATTTGGGTTAAAATGAATACTACCTGACGAATCAGGAGAAATGCTGCCATCTGCATCAATACCATTATCATCAGCATCATGAAAAGCACTTAACATATCTTGAGCCCATAAATATTGCTTCATTAAAGTTTGCCCCATTGCAGCAGGATTTAAAGTTTTATCCATTTTACTTCGGTCCCAGCGTAGGGTACTAAAATCTTCCCATGCAAATTTACTTGCATCAATTTCTTGAGGAAGCTTAGGGTCACCACTAATAAATTCTGCAAACTGAGGGAACGCATTTCCGGGAGCTGGGTTGTTGGCTAACATAGAAAAATGCATCATCATTTTCATCATTTCATCATCTTCTTTAAATCCATTTGGATTCATAGTCATTGAGCCATCAAAATTTGGATCTGTTTCCATTCCAGCCATTTGTTGAATCATAGGCGCCCAAATCATGTGCAAACCCAGTCCTGAACGAGAAATAATTGTACCAAGCTGATATCTAGAATATTCATAATTCTCAATACCCAAAGTATATGAAATAGAATCAGGTGAATTTAAAATGAACGGATTTAAATCGTCCAAATTGTAACCAATTGCTTCTGCAAAAGGTTCACCGCTTTCATTTATTTCATTTGCTAATAAAAGCTGTTCGTGAGTTTTAAATATTAAAGTATTTGTTATTTGCACTTGAGCGTATGTTGTTACTCCTGCCAAAATAACAACTAATAAAGTAGAAAGTATTTTTTTCATTTTTAACTCCTTGTTAATTAATTTAATTGATCTAAATTTCTGATATAAAATTACATTGAATTAGCAAGGACTTCTGTCAATTAGTTGACAAAATCATATTAAAATAAACCCAATTATTTACGCTTTAAATAAAAGTATAATTCTAATAATACAAAGCTCTCGAAATAGAATAATTTTATTTTGGGTTTTAACTAAAGGAATTTGTTGTTTCTAAGTTATATTAAGCATAGTTAAGTTATCCAAAGACACTGCTTTTATATAGTTATATATATCGTAACTCAAACAAGGGATATTGTTAAAAACAACTATTTTCTGAGTATAAAGTCAATACTTATGGTGTTTATCCCTATAGCTTTTTGCATTTGGTAATTACGTAAGGTGAGTTATAAAATAAATTGTGATTTTTAACAAGTCTGTTAGTTTATTTTGAACTATTTGCAATTAATCTGGCGCTACGGTTATAAGTAAAATAGTTGAATGCCCATTGAATGGCAACTAACACGCGATTTTCAAAACCTATTAAATAAAGCAAATGAACAAATAGCCAAACTAACCAAGCAGATAATCCGAAAAATTTTAAATTGCCACGAAAAGCAACTGCCGATTTTCGTCCAATTACTGACAAACTTCCTTTGTCTAAATACTTGAATGATTTATTAGTTTTCCCATTAATTTCGTTCAAAATGTACTTAGAGACATATTTACCTTGTTGAATAGCTACAGGTGCAACTCCGGGAAGTATTGTGTTTTTGTCATCTTTGAAATTTGCTAAGTCGCCAATAATAAATACTTCGGGATTGCTTGATAGTGAACAATTTTGGTTAACAATTACTCTGCTTGCATTATCAAGTTTCAAATTTATTTTCTTTTCAATAATTTTGGATAAAGATTCCGCTTTAACTCCAGCAGCCCAAATAATTGTTTTCGAAGCTATTTCAGATAAGTTATTATTGAATTTCAGTTCAACAAAATCTTCAGTAATATTATTAACAAAATGATTCGTTAATATTTTAACCCCAAGTTCTTTTAAGTTGTTTTCAGCTTTGGATGATAAAGATTCGGGGTACATTGGCAAAATTCGGCTACCACCTTCAATTAAAATAATTTGTGATTGAGAGGGGTCTATGTTTCTAAAATCGCAACTTAAAGTATGTTTGGATAATTCCGCAATAGCACCTGCCATTTCAACACCAGCAGGACCTCCACCAATTATTGCAAAAGTAAGTAATTTTCTTTTTTTATCAACATCAGTTTCTAATTCGGCTTTTTCAAAAGCAGTAAGAATTTTATTTCTTAATGTGGTTGCATTTTCTATTGTTTTTAGTCCCGTGCTAAAGTTTTCCCAATTATTATTTCCATAATAATTGCTTTCTGTTCCGGTAGCTATTATTAAATAGTCATAATTAATATTATAATAATCAACAGATATATTTTTATTTGAAAAATCAATATCCTTTACAGAGCCATTAATAATATTTACGTTTTCCTTATTCTTAAAAATAGCACGTAGTGGAAATGAAATATCTGCGGGAGATAAAGCACCACTTGCAACTTGATAAAGTAACGGTTGAAATAAATGAAAATTTCTTTTATCAATTAAAGTTACTTGAACATCCGATTTGCTCAATTTAATTGCTGCATTTAAACCGCCAAATCCACCACCAATTATTACTACATGTTTTTTATAATTCATCATATTATCTGTCGTATTTTTATTATTACATCATTTATTTTCAAATAATGGAATAATAAATTCCTTTTGAAAAATTGAATTTGTAAAATTTATATTAATCATCTTGTATGTTTTTTGTGTAATTCCGATATCACCTAAAAATAATTCGCCCGCTAAAGATGAAATTAAACCCGTTTTAGGTAATGCTAAAGTGAGTGTTAAATCTGGTTTAAAATAATTAATAGAATGCTCACCAGAAGTGGCATCAACTCCGGAGGGAATATCAAGTGAAATTTTAAGTGATAATTTACTATTAGCCCAAGAAATTAGACTTAAAATATTGCCTTTAGGTTCGCCAATTAAACTATAACCAATTAAAGCATCAATAATTATATCGGGATTTTCAAGTTTTAGTTCTTCAGCGTTTATAATATTAGCACTTGTGGATTTTAATATATGCAATTGATAAGAAGGTACTTCTTTTAAATTAGAAATATCTGAAATACATACTTTAACATTTCCGCCTCTGTTTGCTAAATGACGCGCAGCACAAATTCCTCCACCGCCATTTCCTCCAGTTCCTGAAAGAACAATAATGTTTTGTTCTTTCCAATTTTTGCCCAAAGAGTTAATTGTAATTTCAGCTAAATTTCTTCCAGCATTTTCCATCATTTGAAATAAATTAGGACCATTAATTTCCATTGCAATTCTATCTATTTCAACCATCTGCTCCAATGTAACGGCTGGAATTTTTTTACCATTATTTGTAAGGAATTCACTTATCAAAATTTTTCCTTTTTAACATTTCAATATTTATTTGTTTTTATCTCTTTTTAGCCACATAATTAAAATAGCAAAAAAAGTAATAACCGCACTTAATCCAAGTGTATAATCCAATCCCAAAACAAATTGCTCTTTCCACTCTTTATGAACTATTCCTAAAAGTGCATCTTCTTTCTCAATTAGCACTTCAGATTTTGTAAATATTTCAAATCCATATCCAGACCAAACTATAAATACCAAAAATATTGAAAGCAATCCTATTAGCAAGGTTCTTTTTTGAATTTTATTTAATTTCATAATGTTTTCCTTAACTCATTTTAAGTTAAATTAAATTTTACAATTAAATTTATATATTATCTTTTGAACAAATTGTCAATTCAATTACACTTTGGGTTTTATTTAAGATACAATTTGGGCAGAATACATTTTGTAATTAGCATTTTAAACTATATTAAAACGAAAAACGCAACAACAGTTTTTCAAAAGTGTGATTCAATAATTTCACCTAAGTAATTGCATTTTTTTACTTTCCGCTTGTCCATTAACAGTAATTGTATAAATATAAACACCACTAGGCAAATCATGTGCATCAAATTTAACAAAATGTACTCCAGGTGATGTAATTCCATTAAAAAGCACTTTCATTCTTTGTCCGAGAGTATCTGTTAATTCAATTTTAACATCCGCTTCTTTTCCAATGGTAAATTCTATTGTAGTTGATAAATTAAATGGATTTGGATAATTCTGTAAAAGTTGAAATCCATTGGGAATTTCATTTTCATTCTCAATGGATGTAAAGCTTGATGGGAAAATTGATTCCAGAATAAAATCGGTAGTAGCCCGCCACAATCCCCAACTATGTCCCTCTGGATATTCAGCCCAATTAAACGAATAACCTTTGTTTGAAATTAGTAAATCAAAAGTTCTCATATTAGCATCAAGCCCTTCATAAGTTCCCCAAGTTCCTGCATATTTAATTTCTTTTTTCTCGCCGCTAATAATCATATTATAAACTTCATAATTATTTGGCTGAAATGCTGCGGAATGAAGCCCACAATTTCCAAAAACTTCTGGATAAGTGTAACTAATTAGTCCACTAATATTTCCACCGTACGAATCTCCCATCACAAGTCTATCCGAAGGACTTTTAGAAGTTCTATATTTTGAATCAATTTCCGGTACTAATTCTGTAGCAAAAAACTCGGCATATTGATGCCTCTTTTCAAAAGCGTACTCTTCCGCTCTGTTGTTTGGAGTAACAAACACGGCAATTATTTCAACTATTTTATTGCTGTCAATCAAATTATCAATTACATTTACTGCCGAGCCAAGCGTAATATACTCACCTCCATCTTGAAAATAGACTGTTGGATACTTTCTATCAGTTTCATTTTTATATGATGGTGGCAAATAAACCGAAACTCCGTAAGAACGCCCAACAGCGCTGCTTTGAACTGTTAAGTTAGTCCGTTCACCATGCTTAATTGTTGCATTGTAATTTATTTCCCAAGGCTGAACATATTCTGGCATTGATAATTCTGAATTTGCACCAAAACCGCCGCTAATCCTAATTGGATTTTCTGGGTCAAGAATCCAGTTGGAACCACTAATTACTAATTTATAATCCAATCTTGCATTAAGTTCAAATATTTCAGTCCTGAAGAAGAAATTAGTTCCACTCATGTTACTCATTTTTGTATTACTTGGATCCCATCCATTAAAATCACCTGCAACAGCTACACTTGTTGCTGTTCCACGGTATATAAAATTTGCTTTTTCACCTTCAACAAATGGAATACCCACTGTTTTTGCATAAGTCATAAAGCTATCTATTGCAGCTTCTTTTTCATCAATTGCAGTTGTTTGATAAAGCTTTTGGATAAATTCTTGAAATTGCGATTGTCCCAAAGTTTGAATTGAAATTACAACTAACATTATCAAAATAAATTTTATACGAAACACTTTTCTCTCCAAATAATTACTCAAAATATAAGAATTAATTTGTAGATTCACTTCAATTTGATTTTATACTTTTTGTTATCTTGCAATACCATTTTAATAAATAATTTAGCTTAATGAACAACCAAATAAAAACAAATAGATTAAAGGTATGGGTACTTGCAAGCCGTCCAAAAACTTTACCTGCTGCTGTTGCTCCTGTTATTGTTGGAACTGCAATTGCCCTAAATGCTGACAAACTAAATATTATTGCTGCACTCATTGCCTTAATTTGCTCACTACTAATTCAGATTGGAACAAACTTCGTAAATGATTTATATGATTTTCTTAAAGGTACCGATGATGAAAATAGAGTTGGACCAACAAGGGCTTTAGCAGCTGGTTGGATTTCAACTAACCAAATGAAATTGGCAATATATTTTACTTTTGGAATTACTTTTTTACTTGGACTTTATCTTGTATATCTTGCAGGGTGGGTGGTTTTATTAATTGGTGTTTTATCAATGTTGGCGGGGTATTCATATACTGCTGGTCCTTATCCACTAGCATATAATGGACTTGGAGATGTTTTTGTTTTTATCTTTTTTGGAATAGTTGCAACTGTTGGCACCTATTTTGTCCAAGCCCTTGAATTTTCAATATTTGCCTTGCTTGCTTCAATTCCAGTTGGACTTTTAATTACAAATATTCTTGTTGTAAATAACTACCGTGATGCTGAAGAGGACAAAAAGAAAGACAAGCACACTCTCGCAGTCATTTTTGGAAAATCTTTTGCGTATTATCAATATTTATTTTCTCTTATTCTTTCTTATTTAATTCCTATTTTGCTTTTTGTGGTTTATGAAACATCTGTTTTTATGATTTTACCTTTATTAACGTTGCCTTTGGCAATAAAACTTCAATTGGAACTAAATAAATATTCCGGTAAAAGATTAAATAAAACCTTAGAATTTACAGCAAAATTGTCAGTGCTTTTCTCGTTTCTTTTTTCTTTAGGAATAATATTATGATTATTCAAGATTTTAGTTTTTCTTCATTTGACATAAAACTTAAAACTCCATTCATAAATTCGTCATTCGTTATTAATTCGCGGAAGGGATTTATTATTAAAATTACAGATGAAAATAATTTTATTGGCTTGGGCGAAGCTAATCCTTTACCTGGCTTAAGTAAAGAAACTTTTGAAGATATAGAAATTGAATTGAACAAGCTCTATTATTCTATTAAAAATAAAGCATTAAAAAAGGAATCGTTTGATATAAGTACTGAACTAAATGGAGTTGCTCACCTACCTTCTTTACTTTTTGGAGTGGAGCAAGCAATTATTTCACTTTTAATTAAACGTGGTGAATTAGATTCTCTTTTATCCAAAGAGAAAGTTATTCCAGTTGCCGGTTTGGTTGGAATAAAATCGCACGAAGAAACTCTTAAAAATATTGATGACTTATTAGCTGATGATTTTAAGACTATTAAAATTAAGCTTGGCAACAACTCTATTGAAGATGATATTAAATTGGTTAAAGAGGTCTGTAGCCGAATTGATGATTCAATAAAAATTCGCTTGGATATAAACGGAAAATGGAACTATCAACAAGCTGAGTTTGCGGTTAATAATTTGCCAATTGATAAAATTGAATTTATTGAGCAGCCAGTTAGCAATATTAACGAAATTGTTATGCTTTCTGATTTTAGCCCAATTCCTATTGCCGTTGATGAATCTGTTAATACCATTCAAGAAGCAAGAGATTTAATTGAACTCTCAAATATTAAAGTAATTGTTTTAAAACCTTCAATTCTTGGAAGTATAATTCAATCAATTGTTTTAATAAAATTAGCTGAAAACCTTAATAAAAAAATTATTATTTCGTCTGCTTTCGAGTCTGTAATTGGTCGCTCCGCTCTTGTCCTTTTGGCTTCTATTGTTAAAGGTAGTTTTGCTCACGGCTTAAATACTGCAAAACATTTTGTAAATGATTTGGCAAAGGAATCTAATTCTATTTCAAAAGGAAAGATTCTTTTTAATCCATTTAGTTATCCTCCAAATTTTATTGATTTTATATTATGAAAAATGCTGCAATAATTAGCGATACTCGTTTAATTCTTTTTTCGGAGTTAAGTGGAATTGTTTGCAAAACAGCACAATATTATTTCCAAAATGGAATACTTCCTAAAAGTAAAGTCGCAATTCTTGGCTACAATTCAATTGAATATGTAATTACAATTTATGCTCTTTGGAAGCTAGCCGCAATTCCAGTGCCAATAAACACGCGATTAAAAGAAAGTGAAATAAAATCTATTTTCAAATCTTCACAATGTAGTAATATAATTATGGATAACTCGTTTAAAAATAGTTTGTCTAATTTGCCATCAATTGATATGACTATTAAAAATAAAGGTCGTGAATATAAAGTTAACACAAACACACAAGAAAATGAAACCGCTGTAATTATTCACACATCCGGTTCTTCGGGTGTGCCTAAAGGAGTTGAGACTTCCAACTATAATCTTTACCAAAGTTTTTTAGCTCTATCACAGATTTTCAATTTTTCAAACGATGATGTTTTTTTAGCATCTCTTCCGTTTTATCACATTGGTGGTTTTTCAATTATTAATCGCGCTTTACTTAGTGGTGGCGTGCTTGTTATTCCAAAATCATTAAAGCAAAATGATATTGTGTATTCAATGAAAGAACATAATGCCAGTATAGTTTCGCTTGTTCCAACAATGTTAAAACGAATTATTGAGGAAGGAATTAAACCAAACAAGAATTTGCGATGTTTGTTTCTTGGTGGTGGTGCCAGCAGCAACAATTTGATTTATTCTGCATTAAATAATAACTGGCCTATTGTAAAAGTTTATGGTTCATCAGAAACAACCGCAATGATTACAGCTTGTTGGGGTGCTAAATTGAGAGAGACCCCCAATTCTGCTGGCAAGCCATTTTCGGGAATTACTATAAAAATTTTAGATGATTCTTTTAATGAAGTTGAAAATGGTATTGTTGGTGAAATTGCTGTTAAAAGTAAAACAATTGCAAAGGGTTATCTCAATTTGCCAGAGCTTTGGAATAAGAAAAAATTTAATGACTTTTATTTAACGGGTGATTATGGTTATTTAGATAAAGAGGGTAAATTGTTTGTAGTGGCGAGACGCACAGATTTAATTGTCTCCGGCGGCGAAAATATTGATCCACGAGAAATTGAATCTATTTTAAATACACATCCCAAAATTATTGAGACTTTTGTATTTCCAATTGAGGATAGTGAATGGGGAGAAATTCCAGTTGCAATTGTTGTCCTAAATGAAGCAAAATGCTTATCCCAAAAAAATATTATTGACTTCCTAAAACCGAAAATTGCTTCGTACAAACTTCCAAGAAAAATAATTTTTACAAACAAAATTCCCAAAACAGAACTTGGGAAAGTTAACTTTAATGAAGTGAATGAATTATTTAATGCTACCGAATAATTAGATTTAAGTGTTTTGTACCTTAATGCTTTAATATTTAATTATGGTCTTCTTTCACCACATAAAAATACTCTCTTCTTGAAATTGTTTCGGCTAAAGGTGTGCCCTTTTTGCAATGATATTCTAAGACTGCACGATTATTCTCATTCTTTGTTTATATTTAATCCTATTGCATTATTTAGGTTTAACAAAGCCTTAAACTCGTTAGGAATATCAACTTTTTTAAAATCCACTTTGTCCACAAATACATGGTTTGTTATAACTGTCGCTTTGGTGTCACCTGTTTCATCAAAAAATTTTGTTGTTAGCTCAAATGACGAATTTCCAATTCTCGAAACTGTAATTTTAATTTCTAATTCTTGGTGAAGTTTAATTGGTTTGTAGAACTCAGCTGATGTATTAATTAACGGCATTGCAAAAAGTTTATTCGCAAAATAATTTTGCTTAAGATTGCTACTCAAAACTAATTCTTCATAAGCAGAATGTGTTAAATCAAATATTTTTGCAAAAAACAATATTCCTCCAATATCACACATCCCAAATTCGACAATCCTTTTTGTACTAAACATTACTACCTCAATATAATATTATGTTAAAGTTATACATTTTTGATGAATTATTTAATCATAATTTTCTATTTTCACTTATGAAAATTAAAATATTATTCGCTTTTATATTAGCTGTTACTCTTTCGGCTCAGACTAATTCCAACAAGGACATTGTTACTACACGCTTTCTAAATGGAAACATAAAAACTTATGGTGAATTTGTTAATGGAGTAAAGGATGGAATTTACCAAGAATATTACGAATCGGGTAATATTTGGAAGGATTGGAATTTTGTTGACGGTCTCGAGCAGGGCACATCTCTTTGGTACTTTGAGGATGGCACAATTAGTATGAGGTGGAATTATGTTCATGGAAAGCTTGAGGGAAAATCGCAATGGTATTATGAGTCTGGTGAGCTTTGGTCAGAACCAGTCTATAAAAATGGAGTTCAAGAGGGCTTTACAAAAACATATTATAAAACAGGTGAATTACAAGGCATTTGGAATTATAATAATGGTAAACTAAATGGACTTTCGAAAATATTTTATAAGGATGGGGCAATTGAAGTTGAACGGAATTATAAAAATGGGAAAATGAATGGTGTTACCAAAGTCTATTATGAATATAAACAAGTGGCTTTGGAGGCTAATTATGTGGAGGATAAACTCGATGGAACTTCTTACCTCTACTATCCTGATGGCTCTATAAAAGTAATTGATACATACTCAAAAGGACAAGTGACTAAACGCGAAAAATATGATTATGGTTCACGTACGGCAAAGGTTGAGGAAAGTTTTATAGAATTTTATGGTAACGGGTTTATTAAATCGGAGCAGAATTTTAAAAATGGAAATCTTGACGGAAGCAATCGCTATTATTATGACAATGGATTTCTGAAATCGGAAATTAGTTATAATAATGGAATACTTAATGGATTTAGTGAGAATTATTCCGAGTATGGTATTCTTGCCGAAAGCATTGAATATATTGGTGGAAAGCGATTTGGATATTCAAATAAATACAACGAAGATGGAATTTTAACTATGGAATCCAAATACACAAATGATACTCTTCATGGTAAATGGATTTCTTATTTTCCCTCTGGTCAAGTTGAGCAAGAGCTTGAATATTCACACGGCAAAATTATTGGAGTTACAAAAACCTTCTATTCAAATGGCAATTTGAAATCAAAATTGGAGTATTCAAATGGTCTAAAAGATGGCTACGCTACTTGGTACTTTTCAAATGGTGAAGTTTCGGATTATGGTAATTATAAAGACAATTTACCAAACGGTAGTTTTTATTCATATTACCCCAATGGACTCATTAAACGCGAAGCCATTTATGAAATGGACAAATTAATTTCCGAAACATTATACAACGAAAATGGTGAAAAGATTTTATTAAAATAAACTACAATTTCCAATTCCTAAAACCATTACAGTAAGAAAACCGCATCTTGTCTATCGACCTAAAATAAATTGCGTTAAGAAATTTTATGGAGTGGAGCGTTAAACGAAAAATTCTGTTTGAGTTCTGATGGCAAGGTTTTGCCATCGGGACGAGTTTATTTTTCGTAGCGTAACAAAATAAAATTTTAGTAATTTATTTTCAGTCTTGAACTTTTGGTTCTTTTCTTTCAAGAGAAAAGAACAATAATAAACTACAATTCTGGCTCTTTATTTAATATCTCCGAAATTCTATCAGTTGGCATTTTTTCGTTTGTCCAAAGCTCAAAAGCCCTTGCCCCTTGCTCAACAAACATTTTTAACCCATTTAAAATTGTTGCACCTTGACTTTCAGCAATTGCCAAAAATTTTGTCTTTCTTGGATTATAAACTAAATCAAATACAATCTGGTTACTATTAAATGATTCTACAATTGTTGTTGGTGAATCATCTTCTTCTGGCATCATTCCAATTGACGAAGCATTTACTATCAATTTAGATTTGCTTAATATTTCAGTAACATCTGGAGGGGCCAACTCGTACGTCTTAATTTTTTCAAATAACATTTTGGATGTAAAATAATCCTTTAACGATTCAGCTTTTTCAGTTGTACGATTAATAATATTTATTTTCTCAACATTAAAACTATTTATTAATGTATAAATTACAGAACGTGCTGCACCACCAGCCCCTATAACACTTACTGTGGAGTCACGTAACTCGTCTTTGTAATCTTCAAGAGTTCTAAATATACCTTCAACATCGGTGTTGTAACCGTGTAATTTTCCATTTTCATTAACAACCGTATTTACTGCATTAACAATTTTAGCACCATCGGATAGCTCATCCAAAAAATCAACTATTCTTTCTTTGTGTGGAATTGTTACATTAAATCCTTTAATACCCAATGCTACAATACCTCTTAGTGCATCTTTCAAATTTGCTGCAGCAATATCAAAGGGAAGATAAACATAATCCAAGTCCAATTTATTGAATGCATAATTGTGCATCATTGGTGATAACGAGTGCTTAATTGGGTGTCCAATTACACCTACTATTTTTGTGTTATGATTAATTTCATTTAGTGAGCGCATATTGCCATAATTAAATTTATAGTGTTTTATTGCCTTGTTTCAACTCTGGAAAATCTTTTGATATTTCATTTCTCACATTTGGATTGGTTGAAAAAGATGATTTCAAATACTCAAATGCTTCTTTATTTTCACTTAATAGAATTTTTTGCTTAGCTTTTCCATAATAAGAACTTGCCTTTTCTGGATGAAGTTTGGTGCAAATATTAAACGCATTAATGCTTTCTTTCCATTTTCCCATTTCAGAATATATTTCACCCATTGTGTTCCAAGCTTCAAAATTATTGGCTTCAAGTATCACTAACTTTTGGAAGCTTTCAATTGCTGCGTCAAAATACCTTAAATTTCTTTCAATTTGTGCCTTTGTTTGCCATGCTTCAACAGATTTTGCATTCAACTTTATTGCTTTATTTATATCTTCAAGTGCTAATTGACGTTTGTTAATATTATTATAACAAACCGCACGAGCTAAAAATGCTTCAAAATAATAATTATCAAGTTGTAACGATTTTGTATAGGCTTTAATTGCATTTTCATATTGCTCTAAATCTTCATAAGCTTGCCCAAGTGTAAATCTTATTGTTGGGTCGTGCTTATCCAACTTAACTGCTTGCTTAATGTTTTCAAGGGCTTTATCAAACATATCCAAATTTGCATAGGAAACACCACAGTTAAACCACGCACTCGAAAAACTGTCATTTAATGCAATTGAAACCTCAAAATCGTTAATTGCTTCTTTAAATTTGTTCTGTTTAACAAAAACTATTCCTTTATTATACCAACCCGAATAGCTGTATGGCTCAATTTCAAGAAACTGATTATAAGCAAATAATGCATCGTCTAAGCTATCAGTATATTCGTAACAAAATCCTAATTCGTACCAAGCTTCGGCAAATAAAGGGTCTAATTCAACCGCTTTTTTGAATAATTCAACTGCTTCGGCATAATCTTCGTTTCTCTCATATAGAAATCCAAGATTAAAAAATGCTTCTTCATTATTCTGCTCATATTTCAGAACTTCTTCCAATGTTTCAATTGCATCATCATACATTTCTAAATTTTCTTCAGAAATTGCCTTGTTGATTAATGTTTCTACATCGCTTGGATTTAGTGAAAGGGATTTTTCAAAAGCAAAGTAAGCTTCTTCAAATTCAAATTTATTATTTAGAAATACACCTTTGTATTGCCAAAATTCTGCATTGAATGGAAATAATTCCAATACCAACTCAGTAAGCATCAATCCTTCGTCAACAAAATCGCTTTCAATACATAACTGTATTGTTTCATCAATTGAGTCAACATTAAGCATTGCTGCGCCATTTTCAATTAAATTAATACTCTCTTTTATTCTATCTATAAGAGCATCTTCATCAAAATCGAAGTCGTTAAATTCTTCAGGGTATTCGTTAAAATATTCCATAAGCCAAATAATTATTAGTGCAAAAGCTATAACTATTAAAACCTAAAATCAAGTTGATTTTAAAGGATATTTATATATAGATGGAAAGATGGAATATTCTAATTGGAATATGGTGCCCATTCCTCGAGTCAATTGAAAGACTGTAATAGTGTGCTACTGGTATTTTTATTTTGTCATCTATCTTATGATTTCTTTATCAGAATCGATTCTGATGCTCTATATCGGAAGAGAGATCTCATAATTCAATGTTATGCATAAGATTTCTCTCTGCGTTCGAAATGACAGAATTCGTTACCACTTTGTAGACTCTTTTCAGATGTTCTTGCGGTTTTACAGACCGCTACTTTTGGATGGAATTATCGGAAGAGAGATCTCTAACAAATACTTCAAAACCAAATTGTCATATCGAATCCCCGCTCTTTGGGGTGAGATATCTCCACCAATCGTATTGCCTCTAAAATGAGATTTCTCTCTCGCCAAAAACCGACAGAATCGAAATGACAAGCTTTCTAATTAGCTCTGTCTGCACTCAGCACTGAGCTAAGGCGAAGTGTGTTATTGCTTTGGTCACAAAAATATGGGTTGGTTATCTGTTTTTGTTTTTCATGCTTTCGCAGAAGTACACAGAATACTATTCTGTGCTACGAAATCAATTTAATAATATTGCGATTTTTCTAAAATCCGTAATTTAATGACATAAAAAATTCATTTCTGCGGATGTCAATAAAATCGCCATTTTCTTGTTGGGTGGAGGTTAGGTAGGATTTATATTCCAACGAAACAAATGCTTCGTGAATAATTTCATATTTGGCATTAAAACCCCAATTTGTATAATTATTTCTTAGTCCAAACAAAAACTCTTGCGATGGACGGGTATATTGGTCATCAACAACTCCATCGCCACCTTTACGAATAAATTCTGCCCATACTTTAGTTTGCAAGCCACGCAAAATTCTGTAGTTTAATGAAAAATACAGTTGGTCAGCATTATGCTGCATCCAATGTCCAAGAACATAACCACGGCTTTCGTAAGTTTGAGTTGGTATATAGTGGCGATAAACAAATGGATTAATTCTTGTATAATTTAATGCAAAAGTTAAATTTTCAATAGGCAAATCCGTTACAGAACCTCCAAAGACAAATCCTAATTGAGGACGCTCTTTTTCTGGGTCACCAATATCCGAAAGAGCAATTTCATCTATTAGAAGAGTGGCAAATATTTGAGTATTTGGTAT
>PCUD01000047.1:16195-18135 GCA_002786785.1 Ignavibacteriales bacterium CG18_big_fil_WC_8_21_14_2_50_31_20
ACAAGTATAGGAATTCCATTTTATCACTATAAACGACAGATTCCCCGAGTGAAAATGAAAGTCCAGAATATGGACGAAGTGTTAATGTATGAGATGCTAAATATTTACTTCTATATTGAAGCCTACTATAGTCATCACGATATGAAGGATAAATTCCTGTTGAATCAATTACATCCGATTCCAACCAAGCGTGGAAATAGTTGAAACTTATCCAATCAGTAGGGTATAAATCCAACCTAAAATATGGAAATGACGGAGCTTTTGATGAAAGGACCAACAAACCACCTTCACCATAACCCCAATTTATAAAATCTTTGCCAATTGAGAATGAGCCCCAACTCCAATCTGTTCCAATCATTGCACGGAATTCACTATACTCAACAGAGGTATTTGTCGGCTTGGTATCAGTAATTCCAGTTGTTGGTGTAAATGTTTTATATCTGTCAATCCTATTCCCTACTTCTGAGTTATCTCTAAAGTTAAAACTAAAGCCAATATAATCTGTTAAATAGCCGTATACAGAAAACCCATTCCAAAGATGTGTTTGTTTTTCACCATCAATGCTTCCATAAGAATATCCAAGAATAGGAGAGAGATTTATTGCGAATAAAGAATCTTCGTAGCTGAAAAGACGGTAGCGACTATAAGAATCCTTTGAGGCTAAGGTAAAGGACGGTGGAATTTTCCCGTTGAAATATGGTGCCAATTCCACGGGACAAGTGGAAGATTGGAAAGATGGAATGTATGATATAGAATCTTTGTAATTTGCTGACTGAACAATTGATAATTCCTTTGCAACTTGGCGACTTTGCGGTATTCTTGATATTTCTCTACCAATGTCTTGAATATAAAAATTTAATTCTTCTAACTCCAATGGTGTTAATTTATTGCTTTCTGTTTGTAGTTGAATTAATTTATTTGCAATGTACATTCTTGAAAGCGGACGAATTTCATCATTTAGCTCAATTACTCCACGTTGGGATAATCTTGCCAAGTATTGATATACATCATTATTAAGCGGTTGGTTAACTACTTGGGGGAAAAGTAGTGAGTAGTTAGTAACGAGAAGTGAGAGAAGCAAAATATATTTTATTTTTTTATTTATCATTTTATAGCACATACTCATTATTTAAATTTAATAAATTCATCCACAGATATTCCACTTTTCCTAAGTAATGACCTCAAAAGTCCAGGCGCGAGTTCTCTATGGTTTGGAACGGATAAAGTAGGTTTGTTAGGGTGATACAGAATAATGTGACTTCCTGTTTGATGATCAACTACATAACCAAAATTACAGAAAATTTTAACACCTTTTTTACCAGAAATATTCGTAAGAATACCCATCTAAAGAGCAACCTCACCTACAAACATTTCCTTTATTGTATTTATTTCTAAGCGATTATGTTTTTTCTCAACCAGCAACCATCCCTCTATTGCATCTTTTACATTTGCCAAAGCTTTATCAATAGTTTTACCTTGGCTCATACAACCATTTAGCTCAGGAACATCAACAACATATCCCTCATATTCTTTATCATACATAATTATAACTTTATAATTCATCTTACTACTCCAAGTATATTAACTAATTAGTAAAATAGTAAATTGCTCTTTATTAAACAAATAATTTGCTTCGAATTCGCGAATTGGTTTTCACCAGAAAAGAAACAAGGAAACGACGAGCCACAAAGGGGTATTTATAGACAACAAAAGAGAAACTCACCCTAAATCCCTCTCTTAAAAAGCGAGGGACTTATTTTTACAAAAGTTCTTCCCAACGGGTTCCGCGATCTGTTCTTATCAGCTAAATCCGAGTGCTATTTTGTATATGGTTTAATTTTGTATATGGTTTAATTTTGTTAGTGTCATTACGAGGAATCATTTTTTAGATGACGAAGTAATCTGCAGTAGATTGCCACATCCAACAATCCCGCCCAAAA
>PCUD01000047.1:18185-20371 GCA_002786785.1 Ignavibacteriales bacterium CG18_big_fil_WC_8_21_14_2_50_31_20
GGTTTAGGGCTCTATGTTTTTCTTGTCATCTCGAACATGCTTTTCGTGAGAGATCTCCAGAAGGACAAGATAAAAGATAAAAAATTTGCCACGAATGCACGAATAAAACAAAAGGGACACCGATGAACACAGATTTGTCATGAAAAAACATGAGGCTTTAAATTCTTTTCATTTTTGTTAATAATTTGTTTAATTTTTTGTCAAATGTAAAAACTTCATGGTTTTCTACTTTACTGTAAGAGAGTAAAATGGCATCTGCAAAATCGATATTATATTCATAATAAAAATCGAGGGAGGAAGTCATTAATTTCTTATTAGTTAAATGAATTGTCTTGAGTGCAAAAAAATCTTTTAAGACGAACGATATTTCTCTTTTGGGTATCTTGTATACTTTTTCAAAAATATAAACAATTTCTGCAATTATTACATTTGTTAGTTGAACATTGTTTGACTCTATTATCTTGACTGCTTTGCCAAATAATGCTTCATCATCTTTCAATAAATATCTTAAAACTACATTAGCATCGATAATTTGCATTGTTTTCTCTAATGGCTAATTCCCAAGCTCTATTTTCTTCATCTATTAAACTTGGATCTGCATATTTGCCTAAGGCACCGGCTAAACTTTTTGAGGATAAACTTGATAAATTTTTACCTATTTCCCGTACCCTTATTTCCAGTTCTATATTTTTATCCTTAAATTGCTCTAATTCTTTAATCTTTAGTAGGGTCGATTTTACTCTTCTTTTTATTTTTATTGTTTCCATTTTATTCTCTTATATTTATACAACTATATATACAGCATTAAATTTAATTTAGCAAGTAACAACGAGAATGTATTTACATTAAGAATTATCAATCAGTATAATCAGTGTCCCATTTCTTTTAATTCATAATTCAACATTCATAATCTTTCTTTAATCCGCGTGCTATGCTTCTTTTCTCCCCGTGCATATAATTACGGGGCAGGCTTGACAGAAAAGAGCAAAAGGTCAAGACTTCGAAAATATTTCTAAAATTTGTTTCGTTTCGCTAAAGAAAAAGAACTCGTCGTTCCACTCCTCAGACAGCTTTTTCTGCTTTACGCTTCACTTAGCAAATTTCTTAACGAAATATTTTCAAGGTCAGTTAAAACCATTTAGAAAGAATGAAAAAACATTATAAATTTTATAAATTTAATCCGTTCTTATCTGTTAAATCTGCTCAATCCGCGCTTGCGCTGAGCCGAAGTGTGCTATTATCTGTAAACATCTTTTCTATGCCCTATTTTATAAATTTTAATAATACTTTCCACTTCTATCACTTCGTATATAACTCTATAATCTCCAACCCTTATACGCCAAAAATTTTCATTATTAATTAATTTTTTACACCCCTTTGGGTGCGGTTCATTAGACAATTCTTGTATTTTGGTAATAATCTTAGTAAAATATACAGACGAAAGCTTCCTTAAATTTTTCTCGGCTGAACGTTCAATAGATAAATTATACATAATTATGATGAAACTTCTTCTAAAAAAGAATCGAAACTACGAAACTCCAACTTTTTCTTTTTTAGGTTTCTTATGAACTCAACATCTTCAATGTCTTCTACACGCGAAAGTAGTTGTTCATACTCTTCAATATCTATTATTACTGAAACCGGCTTGTTGTTTCTATAAATAAATTCTCTGTTTTTTTTGTTTTGCTTTTTCTTAGTTAACATTTTTCTTCCTATATTTATTACCTAAAATAAATATGCACTATTTACTTTAAAAAATCAAACACTATTCAATTTAGCATTGTCAAAATTTCTTTTCGCTCTTTTCTTCGTTCTTCCTTTGCACCTCTCAGCCTTCACGGTTTTTCTTTGCCATCTCGAATCTCACCGGGTGGATGAGAGATCTAATAATATCAATACTATTCCAGAGATTTACCTTCGGTGAGCTCGCAAGCTCGGTTCTCTCCCGAATGAAAACATCGGGAACGAAATAACAGACTATATAAATTCAATCAGTGTAATCAGTGTAATCAGTGTTCAAATCTCCCTTTTTTTCCCTCAACTTACTCTTTTGTATATGGTTTAATTTTGTTAGTGTCATTACGAGGAATCATTTTTTTAGATGACGAAGTAATCTGCAGTAGATTGCCACATCCAACAATCCCGCCCAAAAGCAGCGGGATGCAAAAAACGCAAATACGTTGGAT
>PCUD01000086.1:0-377 GCA_002786785.1 Ignavibacteriales bacterium CG18_big_fil_WC_8_21_14_2_50_31_20
TTATGTTGGTACTTTCTCTCAAGTTCAATATGGTATTACAAAATTTGTATTTGGCACACCTGATCCTGTAGCTATTACTTTTGAAGTTGATATGTCAGTTCAAGTTGACAAAGGAAACTTTGATGCTGCTACTGGTACAGTTACTTTAGCTGGAACCATGAACGGTTGGGATGTTAATGCAACTCCAATGTCTGATGGTGATGGCGACAAAGTATATTCAGTTACACTTGACCTAACACCTGGTGATGCTCATAATTTTAAATTTGTTAAAAATGGTGATGGTTGGGAATCTATTCCTGATAGAGCATACACAGTTCCAAGTGCTGCAGCTACTTTTAGTGCTTATTTTGATGATGATAATGGTAGTGTAGCAACAA
>PCUD01000086.1:403-3762 GCA_002786785.1 Ignavibacteriales bacterium CG18_big_fil_WC_8_21_14_2_50_31_20
CTTTCAATGGTTGGTCAGATGTTACTATGTTATCAGCTTCTGCAACAGACCCTAACATTTATGAAGGTTCTGCTCAATACGATTCATTTGATGGTGATGTAATTTTCTACAAATATGCTTACACAAGTGCTAACGGAACAAATTGGGAAACTAATCCTCCAACAGGTTCTGGAAACTATGAACAAACTGTTTCAGCAGATGATATTGCCAATCTATATACAGTAATTCCATTACGTGGATATAACAATGCTACTTTAGATAACGTTGTTAATCAAGCTTCAGTTATAAGATTTGAAGTTGACATGACTGGTGCTATGAATGGTAGCGGTGTTGCTTTCCCATCTATTGATAACGTGTTCTTAGCTGGTGGAAATCCTCCATTAGCATGGCCTGGTGGCGGTTGGCCAGATACAGATGAAAGTTTAGTTATTTTCCTAAACGATTCTGGTACTGATGGTGACTTAGTTGCTGGTGACAATAAATGGTCAAAAAGTGTTGATTTCCCAACATATTCACCATTTGATATTGAATACAAATATGGTGCAAACTGGGGATTAGCTTCAAATCTTGGAGCAAATGATAACGAAGGTGGCGTTGGTTCAAATCACCACGTAACATTATTCAAAACATTCTGGTCTGGTGATGCTATTGATGTATTTGGTACAATGGAAACAAAAGCAGTTGTTAATGGCGTTGATCAAAAAGGTAGCGGAATTCCTTCTGTTTATGAGTTAGGACAAAACTATCCAAACCCATTTAACCCATCTACAACTATCAATTTCTCTATTCCAGAATCTGGTTTAGTTACATTGAAAGTATTCAACATTCTTGGACAAGAAGTTGCAGAATTAGTAAATAATGTAAAATCTGCTGGTAATTATGAAGTATCTTTTGATGCATCTAATTTAACAAGTGGTATGTATATTTACAAAATTCAAGCTGGTAAATTCTCTTCAACAAGAAAAATGATGTTACTTAAATAATTTAGTAGTAAATTATTCTTTTCAAAAAGCCCTAATCAATACTGATTAGGGCTTTTTATTTCACTTAATTCAAAAGTTTTCTCTTCTCATTTATGCTATCCTAATATTTTTTATTAAATTAAGTAATACTTAAAAATATTTCTGAGAATAATGAAATGAACAACTTAACCAAAATATTTATAATCTCTATTTTAATGGTTTATAATATATTTTCTCAAACGGTTCCAGTAACCTTACATTATAAACCAATTATTTCGGATTTTACCACATTAAGACTTGTTGGAAATTTTAATGGGTGGAATAATAATGATGATAATTTTGTAATGACAGATACCGATGGGGATGGAGTTTATGAAATTACTGTTGATTTCACAACTAGTGTTGAGCACATGTACAAATTTGTTTTTGATGCTAATTGGTCTTTTGCATGGAATGACCCTGATAATCCTGATATTAAAACTACTGATAACAACAATTCTGTCTTAAATGTAAAAGATCCTTTTCTAACATATTTGCTTCCTCGTGGTAAAAATACTTTAAATGAAGTTTATGTTGATACAACAGTTGCAGGTGAACCAATTAGAGCAATATTTGCTTATACAAATGAAAATCCAATAAACATAAGCACTTTAATTGTAAGAATAGATGGTACAGCAATCGAAAATCCAGGACAATATTTTAATGAAGAAAAAAAGGAATTCTTTTATCAGCCGCCAGTTCCTCTTGCCGAAGGCGATCATACAATAATAGTATCTGCAACTTCATCTAAAGGATCAATATTTAAAATGTCCACTTTCTCAAGAAAACCTGGGGCAATTGTATACAAAACTCCAGTTGATTTTTATTTTGATGAATTCAATACTGGCTCATCAATTTTGCAAAACGTAAATTCTTCTTCTGTTGTTGGTGAGTTTAATAATTGGAATGAATCTTTTGATAAAATGACCGATAGTAATAATGATGGCTTGTGGGAAGTTACATCATATCTTGAAAAGGGAAGTTATGAATATAAATTTAAGTTAAACCAATCTATTTGGGTAAATGACCCTGATGAACCAAATTTTAGTCTAATAAATGATAATAATCTCATTTCTGTTTTTATTGACTCAATACCTTCAATAAAACTTGTTTCACCAAATGAAAGCTCAACTTTTAAAGTAAATCCAACCAAAATAATATTTAAAGCATTATTAAGACCAGGAGCTAAATCAACCGTTGATGAATCATCAATTATTGTAAAATTAAATAATGTTCCAGTTTCTGCCTCGTTTAATACCGATAGCAATTTTGTTAGTTCTACAATTAATTTAACTTCTGAAGGATTAAATATTGTTAGTGTTGAGTTTTCTAACACAGATGGCTTAACAAAATCTGAAGCTTTTGCATATGGAGTGTACACAGGTGAAACTGGTTTTTACTACGCAGATGCTAAAAATGATGAGCCCTATAATTATCCAACAAACGTTCCACAAGGAAGTTGTGATATTCTTTCGTTACTGATTGACGAATCAAGTTCTCACGATTCACTTAAATTTTTAGTTCAAATGCAGGATATTTCTGATAGAACCAGACTTGGTTTGCTGATTTCAAATTTAGTTACAAAAACTGCACCTGCTCCACTTGGTTTAGATATTATTACAGAGGACTGGCAAAATGCAGGCGTATTTATTCCAATAGGTAAACCAGGAAATGCTTTTGAAAACACAACAAACGAAAATATATTTTGGGAAGGACACGACCCAATTGTTTATGGTAATAAAAGGTTAGTTGTAAACTCAAATGCAGATGTTACTAACAATTTTGAATTTACAATTAGCGTAGCTTATTTGGATAGTCTGCTTGGAAGTTGGACAAGAGAACGCAATTTTTATCTTTTCACATATTTAGCAAATACCGATATGAGTGGAAACAGTTTTGAAGTTACTTCGGTTGAAGGTGGAAGTAATAGTACAGAAGATCCAGATATTTATGATGCTGCTTTTTTCCGAAGTGGATTTTGGCAAAATCGTGTTCTTTCAAACTTTATTCCTGCTGGCGATATTATGGGACCAAGATTTGTTTCCCTAAATGGTTTTGGAAGAGGACAAAAATCATTTTTAACAACAGATATTTCGGATAGCCTTGCTACTTATGGACCAGCAATTAATTTTTATACACCTTCTGTAACATATTGGTATTCAAATGTTAATGTAAAAGGTGAATTAAGCGACTTAAATATTACAACTGCTATTTTTTCTTTTAATGGAATTGAATCAAATATAGCTGTTGTAGATGGAAAATTTGATGTTCCTGTAGTTCTAAACGAAGGTGAAAATATTGTTTTTGTTAAAGCTACGGATAATAAAGGATTTGAATCAACTTCCAAAAATTTGTATT
>PCUD01000086.1:3768-4519 GCA_002786785.1 Ignavibacteriales bacterium CG18_big_fil_WC_8_21_14_2_50_31_20
TGAGCCAAATGTTAAAATAAATGCATCTGTTTCTGGAAGAACTGTTACTTTAACTGCCGAAGCTTCATCACCAGATTCATTAGATTTCACTTATTTATGGACTGATGACGATGAACTTAATCCAGCAAATCTTTTCTCAAATCATACAAGTAAGGTAATTCAAGTTACTATTCCCGAAACCGAAGGTGAGTATTATATAAATGTAAAAGTTAGTGATAGTAATTTAAGAACTGCTAATGCACGAAAATTAATTTTTGCAAAGAATAACGCAGTTCTTGTTGCTCAAAACAACGAACATGCTGAATGGATTGATAATGCAATAGTTTATGAAATTTATCCACGCTCTTATAGTACATCTGGTAATTTTAAGGGAATTCAAGATAAAATTCCAGATATGCTTTCTTTGGGAATTAACACTATTTGGTTAATGCCAATTTATACTGGTCCAACACTTCATGGATATGAAATTACTGATTATTTTGGCTTTGAAGAAGATTTTGGTGATGCAGAAGATTTTACTAATTTAGTTACAGCTCTTCACAATGCTGGAATTAAAGTTATTTTAGATTTTGTTGTTAATCATACCTCCATTCAACATCGGTTTATGCAAAACGTTTTAGAATATGGAGCGAACTCACCTTGGGCTGATTTTTATTTGTGGGATGGTGAGCCAGGTAATTCCAATTACGAATATTATTTTGATTGGGGCAGTCTGCCAAATCTTAATCACAACAATAAAGATGTGAGAGAT
>PCUD01000086.1:4571-7594 GCA_002786785.1 Ignavibacteriales bacterium CG18_big_fil_WC_8_21_14_2_50_31_20
AAAAACATTAAACCAGAATTGTTCTTGGAGGCAGAGGCTTCATCTGGTGACCCAATTTTCTATCAAAATAGATTTGACTCCGCTAACGACTGGGACTTAAGAACCAAGCTAATAAATACCACAAATGGAATGCTTTCAATTAATGATTTAGATGCAGAGCTGCAAAAATCATATCCAAATTATGCAAAACCATTTAGATTTGTTGAAAATCACGATGAAGTTCGTGTAGCTTCTTCGCACGATACACAAAGGTCTAAATTAATGCATACCATTTTATTTACGGCAAACGGAGTTCCTCTAATTTATTCTGGTGGCGAAGTGGGTGAGTTAACTAACAGAGGTTTAATTGATTGGAGTGACACTGATAATATTAGACCGTATTTTAAATCGATAATTAAAATTAGAAATAAGTATTTAAGCAATCCACAGTTGGATAGAATTGTAAATTCTTATCCAACAAAAACGTATACTTACACTTCAACTAGCAATAATAATATTCTACTAACACAGGTTAATTTTAATAATACTACAGAAGTGCGGGATGTATTTATTAACAGAAGTGAACTGCCAAACGATGGCGTAAGCACATATTATTTAACAAATTTATTTAATGGAAATGTTAGAGAAGTGTTGCAAGGTGATAATACAATTTCACTCGATACTCTTGATGCTTACGAAGCAGTTGTATATTATTTTGGAACAGAGCCTGAAATAGTTGATGTAAAGAAAAATGATAATTTAATAATTAGCGATTATCAGCTTAGTCAAAATTATCCAAATCCATTTAATCCAAGTACAACAATAAAATATTCAATTCCATCTACACAAACTTCGCTCTTGGGAGGGGATGGGGGTGGATTTGTTACACTAAAAATATACGACATTCTTGGACGTGAGGTTGCAACACTTGTTAATAAACAACAAAAAACTGGTAATTATGAAGTACAATTTGATGCAAGTCATCTTACTAGCGGTGTTTATTTTTACCGATTACAAAGTGGTAGTTTTACTGAAAGTAAAAAAATGATGCTAATTAAATAATTTATAACACACAAAAAAACCTCTCTCAGTTTATGTGAGAGAGGTTTTTTATAATCCTTATTATAATTTTATAGCAAACAGTCTGCATTCACAAATTATTTAATATTTAAATAGAGATATTGAAAGTAATATTTAGTTGACTAAAATGTATTATGCAAATATTTATCTCAAGCATTTAGATTTCTTATTTTGTTGATTTAGCCTTATAAATTCTTTAGTTTATTCATCATATAAATATTATAATTTAATCAACAATAAAGAAATACTTCAAATCGGGGGAAGAGGAGTTGGGAGAAAAAATGACACGATTATTTTTATTAGTGCTTTTAGCGCTATCAATCAATTTATCCGCACAAATTACAGAAATTTCAAACTTTCCGTTACAAGACACAAGCAAGACCCATTTGCATTCCTCAATTGTTGAATTGGGTGGTAGTGAATTGCTGTTTTTCTGGATTGAATCCGCTCAACTTAAGGTAGCAAAAAGTAGTGATGGAATAAATTGGAATTCTACCCAAGTTCTTGTTGATTCACTTTCCGACGATACTCAATTGCAAGATTTGGTAACATATAAAACCAATAGTGGCAAAATAATTGTTGCATACCGCGCAAATAAACCAGTTAACGAATATTATATAATGTTCTCAATCGATAATGGAACAAATTGGAGTGCTTCATCTTTGATGATAAAAGACCCAATCAATATTAAACAAATAAAATGGGATGGTAAATTTTCGCAAACTGATGATAATATGCTTTGGTTTACTTTTAATAGAACATCCAATCTTGAATTTATTACTAGCCAAAACGATGGTACGACTTGGAGTGAGAAGCAAACATTAGTCGTAAATGGAAAGTTTGGAAGTGTAATTTCAACCAGCGACAGTTTGCTTTTAATATTTTCATCAAGAGGAACTGATTTACAATATAAAAGAAGCAATGATAACGGCACAACTTGGGGTACTGCAGAAATTATTTTGGACGACTCAAATATTTATGGTGAACCTTCCGTTATTTCAAAAACTGATGGCTCTTTGTTAATTGTTTACAAATTAAGTAACAGCCGTGTACCTGGTACTTATTATATTATTGAGTCAAATGATATTGGTCAAACTTGGTCAACTCCAACACAATTTACAAAATATACTGGACTTGATTTAAATTTAAGAATAAATTCAAACTCAGAAAATTTATACGCTAGTTTTGCTTCAAATAGATTATATAATGAACCAAATTACCAAGTAGAAAATGAAAGTAATTCACTTTGGTATGGCATTATTGGAACTTCAGATGACATATTCACACCTCCAACAATTAAAGATATTTCTTATTCTCCAATAGAGCCAATTTCAAGTGACACGGTTATTTTCAATTCAAAAGTGTTTGATGACGTAAGTATTTCAAGCGTCTTATTAAATTATAAATTGAATGATGTTGAACAAACACCAATTGAAATGTTCGATGATGGTTTGCACAACGATGGCGAGCCAAATGATTCAATATATGGTATTTCAATTAGTGGTTTTAGTGCTGCTGATATTCTCAATTATTCAATTTTTGCTGCAGATAATCTTGGTATTATTTCAAAGCGTTTTGGCGGTAATATTCTTTTTTCTATTTCAAGTGTAAACAACCATTATTTCATCGATGTAAATCGTTTCAAATTTGGGGTAGATAATAAAGGTGTTTTAGCTGACGTTGAAATTAATGGAGAACCTGTATTTGGTAAATTTGATGAAGCAGTTGTACTATTTTCTGGTGGATTTGGACTTTCAGGTTATTCAAATGGTGAATTGTGGGCTAATGGCGTTATGACAGCTTCCAGAATTGATGATTATCAACCTGGTATAGTTGGAAGTGATATTGATGACCCTCTAAATATGGTTTATGTTTTAAAAAGTAGCGATGAACCATTTGGCTTATCATGGGAAACATGGAAACATGCAGTAAGTCAAGGTGCAAAATTTTATGATGGAAATGGA
>PCUD01000086.1:7651-8510 GCA_002786785.1 Ignavibacteriales bacterium CG18_big_fil_WC_8_21_14_2_50_31_20
CCAGATTTAATTGGTGATGTAACTACATGGACAGTATATAATGATGGAGTACCTACTGATTTAAGAAGATATGACGTTTCACCAAAAGATATTGAAATTCAACAAACAGTATTTGGATATGACCCAAATACATATTCTGAATTAGATGGAGTGTTTTTTATAAGATACAGAATAGAAAACAAAAGTTTAAATGATTATGACTCGGTTTATTTTTCTTCTATGGCTGATGCCGATATTGGTAATCCTGGTGATGATTATGCGGGCTCTGATACAACTATTAACTCTGGGTTTATTTATAACGATGGAGAGGATGACACATATGGTAATAATGCTCCAACATTTATGGCATCTATTATTCAAGGAGCCCCAGTATATATTGCAGGAGAAACTTTTTCCGATAATAATAGCAACGAAATTTATGATGAAGGAGTTGATACTCCATTAGATACGGCAAATTACTTTAATGGCGAGCTTTTCCAAACTCAAGAACTTGCCGGTGCAAAAAACCAGACTATGACTGCATATGTGTCGTATATGAGTAGTCACCCTACTTATGGTGATCCGCAAACGTATATTCATTTTAGAAATTATTTTGAAGGATTAAATAGTGATGGAATTGAATTAGACCCATGTAATTGGCCTTATGGTGAAGTTCTAAATATAAATTGCAGTGAAGTAAATCCACTATTTATATATTCTGGAAACCCAGTTACCGGAGATGGTTGGATATGCAATATGGATGTTGACCAAAGAATGATGGTAAATTCAGGTCCGTTTATATTAAAGTCAAAAGAACCAATAGAAATTATTGTTGCTTACATTGTTGGCAGAGGAAACACTTCGCTTGAATCTATTGATG
>PCUD01000086.1:8585-8809 GCA_002786785.1 Ignavibacteriales bacterium CG18_big_fil_WC_8_21_14_2_50_31_20
ACTTCGCTCTTGGGAGGGGATGGGGGTGGGTTTGTTGCACTCAAAATCTACGACATTCTGGGGCGTGAAGTTGCGACACTTGTAAACAAACAACAAAAAGCTGGAAATTTTGAAGTACAATTTGACGCTTCAAATCTTACTTCTGGAATTTATTTTTATCGTTTACAAAGTGGCAGCTTTGTTGATAGCAAAAAGATGATACTTTTAAAATAAGAAAAACAAAT
>PCUD01000112.1:0-3486 GCA_002786785.1 Ignavibacteriales bacterium CG18_big_fil_WC_8_21_14_2_50_31_20
TTAAAGTTACATGAGATTGTTCTGGAACACTGAATTGAATTTTTGTACTTGGGTTAAATGGATTTGGATAGTTTTGAGATAAAACATAATTACTTGCAATAGCAATATTATCCAATTTTCTTACACTAGTAATATAATCAGCTATATTGGCATAAGCTGCACCGTTTGCAGTTGGTCTTGGGTCAAGACTTTCTGAATAGGCACTTCTTGTAATTCCAGCAAATTGTGGATCCTCAATAGAATTTCCATTTGCAGCATTTTTCAAATATTCTTTTTCTGGAGCATTTTTTCCTAATGCATCAAAATCATTTCCACCACCAAAATTAAACCAAATATTATTTTGGAAAATTATTTGTCCATCATCCAATCTTTGTCTTGAATCTTGACCAGTAGCTAAATCTTCAACTTTCATCGCTATTCCAGCGTAATCACCAAAGATTGAGTTTTTATATGAACCACCCCAGTTGTCACGTAAGTTAAATGCATTATCGTTATCCGCATTAGCTGAGTTCATTCCAGAACCAAGGAAAGTAACATTATAAGATTGTGGGAATGCGTAAGGAATTCCATCTTCGGGGTCAGTGCCACCATCATGTTCACCAAAAGCATTTCCAAAATTTTCATCTTGAATTGCAAAAACAAATTGCATTGGACTTCTAATACCTTCATCATGGTCAAATGCATCATCACCATTAAATGCTGAAACTAAGTATTTACATCTTGGCTTTCCACCAAACCACTCAAAGCCATCGTCATTATTTTGGAAAACTTCAACGTGGTCAATAGTTGTTGCATAACCAACACCCCCTAGAGTTAAACCGTTAATTTCATTTCCAGAACCAATATCAGTTCCGCCGTGACGGATTGAAACATATTTAATAATTCCAGAATTATCATTATCGTTACTTCCACCATAAGCACTTCTTTCGTCAACTGGAATTCCTTCAATATTTCCCATTCCAGTTGAAGTATTAACAAGCGCATCGCCTAATACGATAACACCACCCCAAAGATTAGTTGAAGGTAATACCAAATCGAAAGCATCATTAACATTGTCACTTTCAGCTGAAAATATAATTGGATTTACTCCTGTTCCTTCAGCATATATTTTGCCACCTTTTGTAATTACTAATGCAGATGCACTTTCACCTTGTCCAGCTTTGGCTTTAATAACAGTACCAGCTTCAATGTTTAACTCTGCACCAGATTCAACATAAACTAAACCATTTAACACGTATGTATTATTTGCAGTCCAAAATACTTTGTCGCCAGCATTTATATCAGCATCTGTAATTTCAATAACATTTGATGATGTTTTAGTAGGAGCTAAATAACCATAGTGGTCAAGAGCAGTCCAGCCTTTTAGCCAGTTTGTTTGTCCAAATGCACCTTTGTAGTTAACGACTTCATAAAAATCGTCACCGTCAGGATAAGATGCTAAATTATTGTAAGCAACTGAACCACTTGATACTGTAGGTGAAAGTAATTCTGAATAAGCAGTTCTTGAAATACCAGCAAATTGTGGATCTTCAATAGTATTTGCATTTGCTACATTTTTCAAATATTCTTTTTCTGGAGCATTTTTGCCAAGTGCATCAAAGTCATTTCCACCACCAAAATTAAACCAAATATTATTTTGGAAAACTATTTGTCCGTCATCCAATCTTTGCTTTGAATCTTGACCAGTGGCTAAATCTTCAACTTTCATTGCAATGCCAACATAATCACCAAAGATTGAATTTTTATATAATCCACCCCAGTTATCACGTATGTTAAAACCATTATCGTTATCTGCATTAGCTGAACTTATTCCAGAACCAAGTAAAGTAACGTTATAAGATTGTGGGAAAGCATAAGGAATTCCGTCTTCAGGGTCTGTTCCACCATCATGTTCACCAAGCGCGTTTCCAAAATTTTCATCTTGAATTGCAAATAAGAATTGCATTTTACCAGTTAAACCTTCATCATGATCAAAAGCATCGTCGCTATTGAAAGCAGCAACTAAATGCTTGCAATTAACAGTACCACCAAACCACTCAAAACCATCATCATTATTTTGGAATACTTCAACGTAATCAATTGTAGTTCCTCTTCCAACGCCACCAAGAGTTAAACCATTAATTTCATTACCTGAACCAACATCAGTACCACCGTGACGAATTGAAACATATTTCAAAACACCAGAGTTATCGTTATCATCACTTCCACCATATTCTGATTTTACTGAAACTGGTAATCCTTCAATATTTCCTATTCCTGTTGAAGTGTTTATTTTTGCATTTCCAAGAATAATAACTCCACCCCAAAGATTTGTTGAAGGCAAAACTAAATCAAAAGCATCATTAACATCATCACTTTCAGAAGTGAAAATAATTGGATTATTTGCAGTTCCTTCGGCAAATATTTTTGCACCTTTTGTTATAATTAAAGCAGAAGCACTTTCGCCTTGTCCTGGCTTACCTTTAATAACTGTGCCAGCCTCAATTGTTAAAACTGCACCATCTTCAACAAAAACAAATCCTTCTAAAAGATAAACATTATCCGCAGTCCAGAAAACTTTGTCACCAGCATTAATACTTGCATCTGTTATTGTAATAGTATTAGCAGCTATTTTGTTTGGTGCTAAATACGAATAATGGTCAAGGGCAGTCCAGCCTTTAAGCCAGTTAGTTTGACCAAACGCACCTTTGTAATTAACTTGGTTAAAAAACTCGGATGTTTGCGCAAAACTGCTTACAAACAAACTTGTTAAAACCATTGTTGTTAGTATTGCTTTTTTCATTTTTTCTCCTAATTGATAAATAAACTAAATTTTATAACTGAGTCCCACAGACAAACTGCGTCCTCGTAAATAACTGCTATATATGTACGTATTTCCTTTAAATTCTTGAATATTTTCATTTGAAGCGTTAAGAATATTTTCCACTTGTATTTTTAGCATCAAATTTGCTATTAAACTTTTAGTGGTTGTGAAGTTCAATAAATTGGTAGGTGTTTCAAAAACATCTGGTGTTCCTAATGAACCAACAGATGCTAGCCTTTTTCCATAAACGTTATAATAAATACTTGAGGTAAAGCCTAAATCACTATTTTCATAATCTAAATACAGATTAACAATATAAGGCGATTGCCCTTGAAACTGGCGTGTTGATTTTGTATCTGGCTCATATATTCTTAAACTAGCAAGTTCAGTTGCGTCTATATCAACTTTAGAATAAATCAATGAAAAGTTTCCACCAAATTGAAAATTATTTGTCGAGTTTGAAAGAAAGTCCAATCTTGTTCTTGTTTCAAATTCCAAACCATAAACTTGCGCTTGGTCAACATTAGTCCAAGACATAACCTTGTTTGGAGCGTTAACTATTTTTAACTCAACAGGATTTGTAAATTTTTTAGCAAACACAGAAACAGAAAGCACTTCACCAGGATTTGTGAACCACTCCCACCTTAAATCTATATTATCAATAAGAGTTCGTTGCAATTCTG
>PCUD01000112.1:3502-6890 GCA_002786785.1 Ignavibacteriales bacterium CG18_big_fil_WC_8_21_14_2_50_31_20
CAATTCTGGATTTCCAACATAAGTGTCACCACCGTTAAACTCATAATTTTGGAAAGGCGAAATTTCTCTAAATGAAGGGCGAGCCAAAGTTCTTCCATAAGAAATTCTAAAATTCATATTTTGAATTGGATTATATATAATACTTAATGAAGGAAGAATGTCGTTTGTATTTATAATTGCATCTTCAATTGTCTCTTTTGCACTTACAACTTTCATATCGGTTGATTCAAATCTTGCACCTGCAATTACACGCAAAGATGAAGAAATTGGCAAATCAACCATTCCGTAGTATGCAAGTATTTCGTTATTTCCTGTATAATTTGAAGAAGTTTGATCTGTTTCATTTATATATAATGAAAATCGGTTCAATGTCATTCCGTTACTTAAAGTATCTTGTGTAGTCCATCCAAGATATTTTTCAGAAAATAAGTCATCAACATTTCCTTCTTCATTTCGCAATATTGTTCCAAGACTTGTTACAGGATTGTAAACAAACCTTCTTTCGTCAAAAGTTCTATCAGTCTTTGAATACGCACCACCAACTTTTATATTTGATACTCTATTTCCCCAAACTTGAAAAGGATAAGTAACATTAAGATTGAATCTATTTTGAGTTTCATTTGTTTCTCTAAAATATCTTTCTGGAGGAAGGTTGGATTTTACTCCGAATACACCAGTATTTGTTTCATAATTGTAGAAAAATCTATTATCTGGGTCATATTGATTAGAGTTCATTGAAGAAGCAAGCCATTCAACCTTTAATCCACCAAGAGATTCTAAAGAATGATTACCTTCTAATTGATATGATTGCAAACTTCGTTCATTATATAAAAGCGTTCTAGCTTGATAATTCCAACTTGCGTCAATATCGTAAGGATATTTTCCATTTACATATCTTGATGTACTTTCACCGCTTTGATTATATAAATAATTGAAACTGACTGTATTAGCATTATTTAATTTCATTGATGCTTTGAAAAGTCCACCAAATACTACTTCTGAAATACTTCTAGTATCCGACATTGTAAAGTTTGTATCCAATTGTGTTTTATTTGGGTCAGCTACACCTCTATCCCATCTATTCAACTGACCATTTATATAACCAGAATGATCATTTTTATATGTTAAACTTCCAATTAAGCCAACTTGCTTTCCCAAAACTTCATATTGATTTCCAATAGATAAAGCATAACTTTGATTAAGTGGAGCAGCAGATTTGAAAGGAGACATTTGTGAATTGAATGAATTTGTTACATCATTTATTTCTTGTGCCATTTTATCATCTCGCTGCGCTGCGCCAACATCTGCAATCCAAGTATCTTTTCCAACTTCAGTAGGCAATGCTCTTGTTCCATCATCAAAACCTAACCAATCTGATGAACCACCGTGATAATTAAGTCCATCACCATTAAATGTTAATTCACTATTAAATTTACTTGAGGCACTTAAAGACATACTAAATTGATCTGGAAAATCTTTTGTTTTCACGTCAACTGATCCACCAGAAAAATCGCCAGGTTTATCTGGCGTAAAACTTTTTACAGCTTGAATATTATCAATTAAATTTGAAGGAATAATATCTATTGAACCAGAGCGTTTATAAGGGTCAGCACTTGGAATTTGAGCTCCATTAAGATTAGTACTTGTGTATCTATCTCCAAGTCCTCTAACAAAAACGTCCTTGCCACCAACAACGGTAGCACCAACTATTTGTTTAGCAGCGTCAGCAGCATTTCCAGCTCCCATTTTTTGAAATTGTTCTGCACTAACGGCATCACTAACTTCAATTGATTTTTGCCGTTTTGCCAAAAGTGAGGCTTCTGTATTCATTACTAACTTAGCCGAAATTACAACTTCTTCCGTTTCAAAAGATTCTGTTTGAAGTATTACTTGAATTTTTGCTACTTCATTTTGTTTTACTTCTATTTCAGTTATCACCTGTTTTGTAAATCCAATCATAGAAACAATTGCATTGTATTTACCTGGAGTTAATTTTGAAATAGCAAATTTTCCCTCTATATCAGTTGCTGAACCAATCATTGTTCCTTCTAAAAGAACATTAACTCCAATAAGTGGCTCACCAAAATCAGCATCAACAACTAACCCCGATATTTTTCCATTTCCTTGGGCTTGCAATGTTATTGCAGAAAGAAAAATTGTGAATAAGATAAATAAATTTTTGTTAAAGATTTTAAACATACTTTTTTTAGTATTCGTTAATAATTGCATCGTACATTCCTTCCAAAGATTGTTTGATTTATTTTTGTATCCAAAATTAAAAAAGAGATGTTAACTAAACGTTACCTTAACATTAAGTAAATGTTAAGTATGTGTTAAGGAATTGTTAAGACATTTGGGTTATTTTTGATATTTGAGAACATGATATAGTTTTTAGTATATAAATATTTTGTATAGCTGCATATTATTATTATTTTTAAAAAATATTTTAAATAAACTAAATTTCAAATAACAGAAGGATAAAAATGGAAAATTTATTAAAATTGCTTGAAACATACGCTTTGAATTATGGAATTAATCTTGTCGTTGCCTTATTAATTTTAGTTATTGGCACATGGATTGCCAGAATGATTACCAGATCATTAACTAAAGTAATGAATTTCCGTCACCTCGATGCAACTCTTGTTAAATTTTTAGCAAACTTATTTAAAGCTACTTTATATACATTTGTAATTATTGCAGCTATTGATAGAGCTGGTATTGAATCTACATCAATTATTGCGGTTCTTGGTGCAGCAGGTCTTGCAGTTGGTTTAGCTTTACAAGGCTCACTTTCAAACTTTGCTGCTGGAGTTATGTTAATTATTTTTAAACCCATGAAAGTTGGTGATTTTGTTGAAGCTTCTGGAGTACTAGGCGTGGTTCATGAAATTGGAATTTTTGTTACTATCCTTACAAGTGTTGATAATAAAACTATATTTGTTCCAAATTCACAATTAAGCAGTGGAATAATAACCAATTATTCAACCAACAATACTCGCCGAGTAGATATGAAATTTGGTATTGGCTATGGTGATGATATTGATAAAGCAAGAAATGTAATTTGGGAAGTATTAAAAAATGATTCTAGAATTTTAGCAGAACCGGCTCCAGCAGTTTTTGTTGGAAATTTAGGAAGCAGTAGCGTTGATTTTAATGTCCGTCCTTGGGTTAACAAAGCTGATTATTGGGACGTTTATGCAAGTGTAACTGAAAACATCAAAAAGAATTTTGATGAAAACAATATCTCAATTCCCTTTCCACAAACAGATGTTCATTTATTTAATACCACTAAAAATTAATTGAGAAAGAGGTAGTGTAAAAAGTTTTGTGTAAATGGTAAAAATCCATGAAGCGAAGTGAGGCTTAGCCGAGCGTAGCTTCATGGATT
>PCUD01000160.1:0-1592 GCA_002786785.1 Ignavibacteriales bacterium CG18_big_fil_WC_8_21_14_2_50_31_20
GTTTAATAACTCAAATTTAACTGCAAATTTATCAATACCATCGGGTATTACAGTAAATATAAAATCTGGTGTCACACTAAACCTAAATAGCTATAAACTTTTACTTTCTGGTGGAAGTATAGTTGTTGAAAGTGGAGCGACATTAAACTATTTAGCTAAGTTAAAAAACAGTTATAGTACTTTATTGGGTTATTATGGAACAGTACAAACAGCAATAAACGATGCACTATCAAACTACACCGTGGAATTAAAAAGCATGGCATATTCAGAAAACTTAATTCTTACAAATAAAAATGGTTTAAAATTAAAAGGCGCTGGTATTGGTAGCACAACAATAAATGGCAATATAACAGTAACAAATTCCACTTACGCACAAGTTAGCGATTTTACCATTGGAAATAACAAAACAATAACCGTAAATGGAGGTGAGAGACCATATCTCTATAATATTGATTTTAATAATACTGGCTATAGTTATGTTTTTGTTTATGATGGTTATAATACCGATTTAAGTGGAATAACTAATTTTGGTAGTTCAACAAGCCCAGCGTGGAATTTTTACAACTCCTATACTGGAAATATTAGATATAGTTCAATTGAAGGATATGATTTTGGTGTTTATGCTGCATCCTATTCAGAAATTATGACAAGCGGAATGTCGTTCTGTAATAACATGATAGATTTATGGGCAAGTAGTGGCTGTTGGCTTTATATGCAATCTGGACAATTGAGCTATCCGGGTTCCTATTATGGTAATGTAACATTTGGTCAAACCCCTACATATTGTGGAAACAACGCCGAAAGACGAGATGATACGCAATTAGCAAAAAATGCAGTAGCGCAGCCTAGTAATTTAGATAATGCAAACACAGCCTTTAGAGCATTGCTAATGGATGAAAACATAAGTAAATCAAATAAGATAACAGAAGATAGCAAAACCAAAGTAAATGATGTTATTTCACAATATAAAAACATATTATTAAGTGAAGTTACTAAAACTGAACAACACGAAATACTAAGCAAATTATCAGTATGTAACAGAATTCTACAAGAAGAAAATGGATTTGCAGATTATGTAACATCATTACTAACTAATAAACAAGTTCCAAGTGAAATGAAAAGATTTCTTATTCCAAGTTTAGTAAGTAAAGGTAGCTATAGCCAAGCAATCAATTTAATAGACGAAATCTCAACTTATCAAGATATAACAGCAGACCTAAAATATGAGTTGTTATATGAAAAAGGAACAATTCAAAAATATTATTTAGATGAAGAAGACCTTTCTGAAAAAGTTTTTGCTGACTTGTACAAAAATGGAGGAGACCATATTCTTGCACAATTTGCAAAAGCACAATTAAATGAAGAATATGATTTAGATGAAGAAAGTAATCCTAAAGCAAGTGATAATAATAAACTTGAAAAAGATTTTTCAGTTTCCTCATATCCAAATCCATTTAACCCAACAGCAATAATCGAGTATCAAATACCAAAAGATGGATTAGTAAATTTAGTAGTTTATAATATATTGGGACAAGTAGTAGCAGAGCTTGTAAATGAACATCAAACAATTGGTAGGTATTCTGTTAAGTTTG
>PCUD01000160.1:1608-16991 GCA_002786785.1 Ignavibacteriales bacterium CG18_big_fil_WC_8_21_14_2_50_31_20
AAAATATTCTTTAGTTTCTCTTCTAAAGCCAATCGCGCAAAAATAGGGATTGGCTTTTTTATTTTAATAATTACACTTAAAAATGAGCACGTTCACGCACTATATATATAATAAATGTATTTCACAACGCAGATTCAAATTTTTACATCTATTTCTTTTCATAAATAACTTTATATTTACGGTTCAATTTTTAATTTATTTAGGAGAAATAATGAGATATTTAATCGTTCTATTTATGATTTTCTTTACTGTTGCTTGTGCGCAAAATGGACAGAATGTTGAACTTAAAACTTTTAACGATAGCGTTAGCTATGCAATTGGTGCAGATATTGCCCGTAATTTTGAAGCTCAAAAAATGGAAATAAACAACGATGCGTTAACTAATGGATTTATGGATGTTGCAAAAAAAGGTGATGTAAAAATTTCTGAAGAAGAAGCCCTAAAAGTTCTTACAAAATTTCAACAAGTTATGATGGCTAAAAAGCAAGAAGAAGCTACAAAAGCATCTGCTGAAAATACAAAAAAAGGCGAAGAATTTTTAGCAGCTAATAAAGCAAAAGATGGAGTAAAAGTTACAGCCAGTGGTTTGCAGTATAAAGTAATTACTCTTGGAACAGGTGCCAAACCTCTTGCATCGGATAAAGTGAAAGTACATTATAAAGGAACTTTACTTGATGGAACAGAATTTGACTCTTCATACAAACGTGGTACACCAGCGGAATTTCCTCTTGCAAATGTAATTTCTGGTTGGACTGAAGGCTTGCAATTAATGCCAGTTGGTTCAAAATATGAATTTTATATTCCTGCAGCTTTAGCTTATGGTGAAAGAGCTCCAGAAACAATAGGACCAAACCAAACTCTTATTTTTGAAGTTGAATTATTGGATATAGTAAAATAGATTTTAGATAAATTGAGTCTTAGATATATTTTATATTATGCTATATGTTTTATTTTAAGATATTAAAGAAGCCCAACTTCTGAAAGCGAGTTAACAGTAAATATAACTCAAGAAGTTGGGCTTCTTTTTGCAAAAAAAAATAATTGTTGAAATATCTTTCTAATTTTTAATCGAGAAACATACAGAAATCACGGTGGATAAGATTTTGGACAGACGCAATTTATCAAATAAGTATTCTATTCAGTCATATACAAAACATGGTTCAAGCTTTTTTCAATTTTTATCTTTTGCTTTTTCCTTGATTCTTGTCTCTTGATTAGATTCTTCTTCTAAATCCTTCGCCTAAAACTTCGTGAACATTATTAATTACCACAAATGCATTTGGATCAATTTCTTTAATTATTTCGGTTAGTTTACCCAATTCTTTTAAAGTAACAATTGTAGTAATCATTTCTCTATCAATGTTTTTATAAAGTCCACGAGTTTTAATTGCTGTTGCACCTCTGCTTAAATCCTTAATAATTCTGTTTGCAATTTCAGTGCTTTTATCTGATACAATATAAGCTTGTCGTGCATAATCAAAGCCATCAATAATTATATCAATAATTCGTGAAGAAACAATTCCCAGAAAGAGGGCATAAAGCATTAAAAGTAATGTTGGTTTATCCATTGGAAGTGATTTGTATTCAATTGCAATTCCAGCAATTAAGATAACAATAACATCCAGGATTAGAATAGTCATTCCTTGTTTAGTATGATATTTTTTGTGAATAATTGCAGCAATTATATCCGTTCCACCAGTTGTTCCTTGATACTTAAAAACAATTCCTAAACCAAGACCAAGTAGCGCCCCTCCAATTATAATTAAAAACAGAAAATCGTTCTCTAAAAGATTATGAACGGTTTGCGAATCCTGAAGTCGTATAAATCCAAATCCTGGAATATCACCTCTAAAAAAATCAATAAAAGCAGCATTAATTGAAAAGCCATAAAAAGTGCGAATTCCAAATCTTTTTCCAAGTACTTTAACACCCCAAATATACAATGGTACATTTAAAATCCATACAGAAAGACCAACCGAAACGGCGCCATCAGTTAAATAGTAAATTGCCATTCCAATTCCACTTACACCCCCAGGTACAACTTTTGCATCAACAAGAAATACTCCAATACCGAGAGACATAATTATTGCCCCAATGGTAATTGCCAAATACTCTTTTACTTCGCTCTTTCTTAGAAATTTTTTCATTATAACCCTATAAATAATATAATTTTTTAATAAATATTTTTGGAATGTAGCATTCTGAAATAGGTAGACTTTGTAGTTTCAAAAATATGAATAAAAAAATATTAAAGATACTTTATTTATCCCGAAACATACATTAGAAAAGCAATAATGCATATTTTCGACTAACTCGCTCTAAGCGTTTATACCTTTGTTCACTTAACCATTTGGGTACAAACGCTAAGACCTAGTAAGTCGGGGCAAGTTCGCTTCTATATTGATTGTTCTTTTTCTAAAATTGTTTATTTTAATCCTATTGCATTATCCAGGTTCATCCCACTTTACCATAATCATCAAATTATTTCAGAAATTCACAAAACAAAAAACCCCAAAACGAATGTAGCCGGGGTTTTAACTTTGTGCACCCTGCCAAGTTCAAACTTCAAAACTGCTGATAGAAATTGTTGAGGTATTGTGCAAAAGGATGTAGTTCCTTTTTCATTCCTTTGGTCTATTTTATTGTGCCATGTTATTAAGTATTTTTTAAAAAATTAAATGACTTAATTGGTGGATTGAACCAACAATAATATGTGTGTATAACAGAAAAATAATTTTGTATATACATCATTTTTAATTGATTTTGATTCATTTCAAGATAAATGTATGTAGAATATTTGCTATCAAAAAACCAAGTGTGTTATTTAATGTTTAATTAATCTTAACTTTATAAAAGGAAGAAAAATGAAAACACGAATTTTTGTTGGATTTATTGTTATGATGTTTGTTTTTGTAACCCCATTAAGTGCTAATGGAAAAGTGGATATTCAAAAATATTTTAACGATACTGCAAACAAAGTAAAAGCAACCGAGAACGCAGCTGAAAAGCGCGAAATTTTAAACGAATCATTTCAAAATTTGTCCAAAGCTCTTGAAAAAGTAGAAAATATGGGATTGGTTTCAAATGAAAATCGCGATGTATTTGATCAATTCAAAAATAATCTGCAAGAAAAGCAAGATGAACTTGCTGGTAATAATGGTTACGAGCGCATACCTGACTCACAATTAAATAACTTTTCCAATTATGTTGTTCAAGATATGGAACAGGCGTTATCTATTAGTCTTGTTGCCTTATTACTAATAATTATTTTAGTTATTCTATTAATTTAGTGGTTTTATAACAAGTGGAAATTGATATGCAAAACTCACACAGACAATCAACATTTCATATTTATATTGCTTGTGTAGGTTTAATGGTGTTTTGCTCGCTCTTGTTTTCGTCCTGTGCACAACTTCCTATTCAGAATTACTCCCAAGTTCTAAAAGAGAATGAGCATGCACCAATTTACTCAATTGTTTGTATCGTTCACGGGGATAATAATTATATCTACCACGATACAACAGGCAATAAATTAAGTGCTGATAAAGAAACTATAACTCAAATAATAAGAGTAGCACAACAAAACCAAAATGCTGAAGTATTTATCTTTCACCAAAAACCAGCAAGTAATTTTTTGCTGTTTTTTCCAACTAAAGATGGTGATTTCTATTATTATAGAAACGGGCAGCTTATTGCAAACGAATCATATTGGCGAGATCAGAAAGAATCGCAACTCAATCCAGAATTGGAATTGTTTAATAGTTACAGTGCAGATAACAAAAGCGAAATGAAAAAAATATTTCTCTACTTTGGTCATCAAATTCCCGAATATGGTGGTGAAGGTTATGATGAATCTTATCCAGAACGGACTTTTACCGTAAGTGACCTTGCGACTGGTTTAATAAATTTTCTTGGAGATTCAGAAAAATTTGATATGTCAATTCTTTCCACATGTTATGGTGGCACACCTTTTACCATTGACAAACTTGGAGCATTATCAAAAATTATAATCGCGTCTCCTGAAAATCTTCATTTATCCTATTTTGATTTAGCTCCACTAGAACAGTTAGATGAAAAATTACGAATTGGTAATAATATTAGTTTTGCAAAAAATTTTGCTCAAAATGCTTTTGATAAACTAACTATGAATGTCCAAACTTCTGTTAGTATTGCAATTTATGATGTTGATAGCACTAAGCAGTACCTTAACGAAATTAGAATGAGCTACACTAACACTTTAACTAATTTGAAATTGCAGTTTCAAACTTTTCCGTCCATTGTTAAACAATGCGACTGTGCCGAACTTCCTTCATATTTGCTTCCGCAAATGAATAAAGGCGTTACTATATTTTATCGTCCAGCTCGTTTTGGTAGGTTAAAGAACAAACAAAATCATTCCGGTTGGGAATGTTGGAAATATGATGCTAAAATTACAAATATCAGATAAATATAATTAGCTTCAAATTGCAAGATGTGACAGAAAAGATTTACAGATAGAAACATGGTTAGAGAATTATGATAAAACCCATGTCAATATTCATGAAAAGTTGTCCATTCTGAAGAAAGGTGATTCTGATCTGATTCCAATAAAACATAAATTCATTTAAACTATTAATTAAATACAATAATTATATTTTATAATTGACAAATGTAAATTAATTCCATATTTTAAAATCAGAATAAAAAATCTGTTTTTATATTTGGATAATATATGATATTTAATAAAAGCACAGAATATAGTTTTAAGGTTCTATCGTATATGTGTGAAGCTAAAGGTCACAAGTATTTAAGTGCAGGTGATATTGCTTTGGCTATCAATATTCCCAAAGAATTTCTTTCAAAAATTTTGCAAAAATTAACTCATAAAGGATTCGTAAATTCAAAACGGGGAAAAGGTGGTGGGTTTAAAATATTAAAAACAAAAAATGAAATTGCAATAAAAGAATTAATAAAACTTTTTGATAATGAAAATTTTTACTCGAAATGTTTGATTGGGTTAAATGATGATTGTCCCGAATGTAAATGTTCTGTTCACAACAACTGGGAAAATTTGAAAACCACACTTTTAAAATCAAATTTGGAAGATATAAAGGAAAACTATTTTTTTACATTTAAATAAGACAACACATACTAATTAATAGGATAAAACATGAAATACAAACTACTTGTTATAGCCGCAGTTGCTACAATTTTATTTAATTGTAGCGATAACAAAGTTGCAAATAATTCGGCTGGAACGGATAACTCTTCAAAAGAAAAGTTAGCAGAAAAATTTGGACTTACTTTATTTGAACTTGAAAATGGTATCGGTCCAATTAAGGAAAAACTAATTCTTGGTCCATTAGATATTGAAATGGCAAGTAAGGGTCAAAATCTTTTTGAAGAAAAATGTGCCTCTTGCCATAAACTTGATGAACGTTTTACAGGCCCTGCGCAAAGAGATGTTTTTGAAAGAAGAACTCCAGAATATATCATGAATATGATTCTAAATCCAGAGGAAATGATTGCAAAACATCCAGAAGTAAAAAAAATGTTGGCTATTTATATGACCAGTATGACTTTCCAAAATGTATCTCAAGAGCAAGCCAGAGAAATATTAGAGTATTTCAGAAAGGTTGATAAAGAAAAATAATCCTTCACAAATTAAAATAGGAGTAAAGTTAAATGATAAAAAATAAAATATTTTCTCTGCTTTTATGCGGATTAATATTCGGATTGGTTATTACCGGATGTTCAAACCAACAAGAGGCAGGTGGAACAGATGAAGCTGCTAAAAGAGTATATGTCGCACCTGGTCAATATGACGAATTCTATACTTTTATGTCGGGCGGTTTTAGTGGTCAAGTAACTGTTTATGGAATTCCTTCAGGACGGTTATTCAAAATTATTCCAGTATTTTCTCAGGATGCTGAATCAGCATATGGATATTCTGAAGAAACTAAAGCAATGCTTAATACTTCATACGGTTTTATTCCATGGGGAGATGCTCATCACCCTGAACTTTCTGAAACAGACGGAGTTCACGATGGTAAATGGCTTTTCATAAATGAAAATAATACTCCACGTGTTGCAAGAATTGATCTAACTGAATTTGAAACTGCAGAAATACTCGAGCTTCCAAATTCGGCAGGAAATCATGGATCTCCGTTTATTACGGAAAATAATGAATATGTTGTAGCATCAACTCGTTTTAGCGTACCTATCCCACAAAAAGATGTTCCAATAAAATCATACAAAGAAAATTTTAATGGAACAATAAGCTTTATAAAAGTTGATAAAAAAACGGGAGAAATGAGTATTGGATTTCAAATATTAGTTCCCGGATTTAATTATGACCTTGCACATGCAGGCAAAGGTCCATCTCACGATTGGGCATTTTTTACATGCTATAATAGTGAAGAAGCAAATTCCTTATTAGAAATGAATGCTTCAAGAAATGATAAGGATTTTATTGCAGCTGTTGATTGGAAACTTGCTGAAAAATATGTTAGTGAAGGCAAGGCAAAAAAGGTGGTGACAAAGTATGCTCATAATTATATGAATGAAAAAACTCAAACGGCAATTAGTGTAATGAATAATGAGGTTTTTATACTCGACCCAAAGGATGCTCCTGGAATGATTTATTATCTGCCTACCCCTAAATCTCCTCATGGAGTGGATGTTGACCCAACTGGGCAATATATTGTTGGAGGAGGAAAACTATCATCAGTATTACCAGTTCATTCATTTGATAAAATGATTAAGGCAATTGAAAACAAACAATTTGATGGTGATGTTGATGGAATACCTATTCTAAAATATGATGCAGTAATTGCTGGAGAAGTAAAAGAACCAGGTCTTGGTCCATTACACACTGAATTTGACGATAACGGTTTTGCATATACTACGGCTTTTATATCATCAGAAATTGTAAAATGGAAAGTTGGAACTTGGGAAGTTGTTGATAGAGTTCAAACGTACTATTCTCCTGGTCATTTAAGTGTTCCAGGTGGAGACACAAAAAAACCTTGGGGTAAATATGTTATTTCACTTAACAAAATTACAAAGGACAGATATTTGCCAACAGGCCCAGCGTTATGTCAATCAGCTCAACTTTTTGATATTACTGGTGACAAAATGAAACTTCTTCTTGATTTTCCAACTATAGGAGAGCCACATTACGCACAAAGTATTCCCGCAGAATTATTAATGAAAAATTCAAAGAAAATTTACAAGTTAGAAGATAATGAGCATCCATATGCAGCAAAAGGTGTAAAAGAAACTAAAGTTGAACGTAAGGGAAATGAATTTCACATTACAATGGGAGCAAGTAGAAGTCATTTTACACCAGATAATATTGAAGGTGCTAAAGTTGGTGATAAAGTTTATTTCCATGTAACAAATTTTGAACAAGATTGGGACATCCCTCATGGTTTTGCTGTTATTGGAAATAAAAATTCAGAATTGCTTATTATGCCAGGTCAAACAAGAACTATTATTTGGGAGCCACAGAAAGTTGGTGTATATCCTTTCTACTGTACAGATTTTTGTTCAGCCTTACATCAAGAAATGCAAGGTTATATTAGAGTTTCTGCACAAAACTCTAATCCAGAAATTAAATTTACTTTAGGAGAATAATTTTATATATCCGTTTTGTTTAATAACATTACGGATGTATTTTTATTTGGAAACAAAATGAAAAAACAATCTCGAATTTTAATCGTAATTGCTTCAATTTCACTTATCTTGGTATTCCTTTTCCCCATTTGGAGAATTTACCTTGATGCTCCTCAATACCCCGAAGGACTTGGTTTGAACATTTGGATTAATAAGGTAACAGGATTAAACCCAAATGATTTAGCAACAATCAATGGTTTGAATCACTACATCGGAATGGAAAAAATTATGCCCGATGCAATCCCAGAGCTTTCAATAATGCCTTGGATAATTATTGCCCTTATTGGTTGGGGACTATTTGCTTCTTTCCTAAATAAAAAGTGGGCGGTTTATGTTTGGCTGGGTGCGTTTATAATTGTTGGTGCTGTTGGTTTGTATGATTTTTATCAATGGGAATATACTTATGGACATAATCTAAACCCTGATGCCCCTATAAAAATACCGGGAATGTCATATCAACCACCTTTGATTGGTCAAAAACAATTGCTTAATATTAATGCTTTGTCTATCCCATTTGTTGGTACATATGTAATTCTGTTTTCAGTTTTAATTACGTTTTTTGTTTTGATTAAAGAAAATAAAATGGAGAAAAATAAGTGAATAAAATTTTTTATTTCAGTTGTGTTTTTATAATCTTTTTCGGTTGCAGCCAAAATCCAGAACCACTTAAATACGGTTTTGATAGTTGCGAACATTGCAGAATGTTGATAACGGATAATAATTATGGAGCAGAGTTAATAACAAGTAAAGGCAAAATATTCAAATATGATTCAATTGAGTGTTTAGCAGCTTATCAAAGCAAATTGTCAGATAAAGATATTCATTCAATGTGGGTTGTTAATTTTTATCCACCTAATGAATTAATAAATACTAATGATGCTTACTTTTTACTGAGTAAAAATCTAAAAAGTCCTATGGGCCTTTATCTTAGTGCTTATAAAGCTGAAGCAAGCATGATTGAGGTAGTTAATAAATATAGTGGTAATGAAATTAAATGGCTGGATTTGGTTGAATATGTTAAAAGTAAATGGAATTAAATTTTTATTATTATTTGCTTTTTTATCTACGTTAAATGTGAACTTTGGCAAAACACTAATAGTGGGAAAAAAGGAAAATTATAATTCTATTAAATCTGCAATAGCTAAAGTTGCAATAGGCGATACTATTATAATAAAAGAAGGACTTTATAGAGAAGGTAATTTAATTATCGATAAACCAATTACTATAATAGGCATAAATACTCCAATTATTGATGGTGAAAACAAGTATGAAATTATTACTGTTAAAAGTGATAATGTTTTTATATCAGGATTAAGGTTAATAAACTCTGGTTTAAGTTTTATTGAGGATAATGCTGCAATCAAATTAGAAGCTGTAAATAATTGTACAATAATTAATAATGAATTTAATAACAACTTCTTTGCTATTTATTTAGCGAAATCAACCAATTGTAAAATAATTCAAAATAGTATTAAAGCAATAAAAAAAACAGAAACTTCTTCCGGTAATGGAATTCATTTATGGTATTGCAAAAATATTACTATTCAACAAAATTACATTAGCGGTCATAGAGATGGAATTTATTTGGAGTTTGTCCGAACAAGTGAAATAAAAAATAATTTTAGCGAAAACAATTTACGTTATGGTTTGCATTTTATGTTTTCTGATAGTTGCAAATATTCAGAAAACATGTTTAAGCACAATGGAGCAGGCGTTGCAGTTATGTATACAAAAAATGTTGAAATGACTAACAACCGTTTTGAAAATAATTGGGGCGGTGCTTCTTATGGAATTTTATTGAAAGATATTTCTGATAGTGATATTAAAAATAATATTTTTTATAAAAATTCCAGTGGTCTATATATTGAGGGATCAAATAGGGTTAATATTTATGATAATGATTTTACTGAAAATGGGTGGGCTATCCGCTTAATGGCTAATTCAATGGAAATTAACTTTGTGCGAAATAATTTCATAGGTAATTCTTTTGATGTTACAACTAACAGTACACATAATTTTAATTTTTTCGAAAATAATTTTTGGTCAGAGTATAAAGGTTATGATATTGATAAAAATGGAATTGGTGATGTCCCGTTTAGGCCCATTAAATTATTTTCGCTAATTGTTGAGAAAAACCGACCAACTTTAATTTTACTGCGAAGTTTATTTATAGATATTTTGGATGCAGCAGAAAAAATATTCCCTGTTTTAACGCCGGAAACACTAATTGATAAATCACCAGCAATGAAAAGATTTTATGATTAAGATTAAAAATCTAGAAAAATATTATAGCAAACTGCACGTTTTAAAAAACATTGATTTGTCAATTGAGCAAGGTAAAATTACATATCTAGTAGGGCCAAATGGATCGGGTAAATCTACGCTTATAAAATCAATACTTGGTTTAATTAAAAAGTATGATGGAACAATAAGCATCAATGGTAAAATAATAAACGAAGATAGTGAGTATAGAAATCTTATAGGCTACATGCCTCAAAGTGCAAGCTTTCCCGAAAATTTAACCGTAAAAGATATTATTAAACTGGTTAAAGAAATTAGATACCAAAACATCTATGATGAAGAACTATTAACAAAGTTTGTATTATCCAAAGAGATGAATAAAAGATTAAAAAATCTTTCTGGAGGAACAATTCAAAAAGTGAATGCTGCTTTAGCCTTCTTATTTGATCCGCAAATTTTAATTCTTGATGAACCAACATCGGGTTTAGATCCAGTTTCAAGTAATATTTTAAAGGACAAAATTATTGATGAGAACAAAAAAGGGAAAACAATATTGTTTACCTCTCATATAATTAGTGAATTAGAAGATTTAGCTCAAAACATAGCATTTATATTGGATGGGAAAATTTGGTTCAGTGGTTCTAAAAATGAGTTGATTAAAATTGCTGGCGAAAGTAATCTTGAACGTTCTGTGGCTTCATTAATGACAAAGAGTATTGCATGAGTATAACACTGAAAATAATAAAATATCAAGTTAAAGATAATCTTCAAAGCAGATGGATAATTGGGTTCTTTCTTTTTTTTCTAATATTTTCTTATTGGTTAATTTCATTTACTGAAGATTCGCACAAAGTGCTTTTAAGTATTTTAAACATGATTATAATTGTAATTCCTCTTATATGTCTTGTATTTGGAACAATTTATATTTACAACAATCTCAATTATATAACGTTTATGCTTACGCAACCAATAAAAAGAAATGCAATTTATTCGGGTCTTTATTTTGGATTGATAATTTCAATATTTGTCTGTTTTATTTTAGGTGTTGGAATCCCAATTTTACTTAATATTTTATTGTTCACTGAATCGTTGAATATTGTAATTTTACTTTTTATTACGGGTTTTTTCCAAATTCTTATTTTTACTGGATTTGGCTTTTTAATTGCAATTCAAAATGATGATAAGCTTAAAGGATTAGGAATTTCAATTTTTGTTTGGCTTTTCTTCTCAATAATATACGATGGTTTAATTTTATATCTTCTCCAAACATTTCAAGATTATCCACTTGAGAAACTAGCACTTGGTCTAACATTATTAAATCCAATAGATCTTGGTAGAATTTTAACAATTCTCAAATTTGACGTCTCTGCTTTAATGGGCTATACAGGAGCAGTTTTTGAAGATTTTTTTGGAAATAATTTGGGCTTATTTATTTCTCTTACAGTTCTATTAATTTGGTCTATTCTCCCGTTTGTTTTAGGTCAAAAAAAGTTTTCAGATAAAGATATTTAATAAAAAATAGAGAAAAGTTTGAACTACTTCATAAAAACGATAGTTTATTAGTATTTGTTATTATAATAATTTTCATTATTATATAAAAACTTAATAAGAATCAGAATTGATAGATGGTGGAGTTTAATGAGGTTTTACTTTGTATTGGTTAAATTCATAAATAAGGCAAGAAACTTAAGTTATGTATACACAGACTATTTTTAATAAATTTACTGCCGTTATCATTGACGATGAACTTCACGGAAGAGAAAATCTGAAAATGATTTTTGAAAATTATTGCCCCGAAGTCGAAGTTCTGGGAATGGCCGAATCTGTTAAAGAAGCAAAAAAACTTGTAGATTCTCTTAAACCCGATGTAGTGTTTCTTGATATTAACATGCCCGTTCTCGATGGCTTCGATTTTATTGCTGAATATGATGAGTTAAATTTTATGGTTGTGTTCGTAAGCGCACATGAAGAGTACGGAATAAAGGCAGTTAAGGCAGGTGCTGATGATTATGTTCTTAAACCGATTAACATAAAAGAACTTAAACAAACTATTAAAAAACTGTTAGCCCTAAAAAATAAAAAGGTGGAAGTTGAGTCGGCATCCGAATCCGATAAACTAATGCTTCCTGCTTCGCATGGTTTTGAGGTATTGCTTACCGATAAAATTATCCGGCTTGAAGCAGAAGGATGTTATACTAAAGTAGTTCTAGTAGATGGGAAAAATAAAATTATCAGTCGCACTTTAAAAGAATTCGAAAATACACTTACAGATAAATATTTTTTTAGAACTCATAAATCTCACATAATAAACTTGAAGCACATTAAAGATTACTCAAAATTAAGCGGTGGTTATGCAACGATGATTGACGGAAGTAAAGTGGAAATCTCACGCAGAAAAGCACCGGAGTTTATGAATAAAATTAAATCTTTGTTAAGTACTATTTGATGATCAAATCGATTGCTAAAAGTGTTTCGCAAGTAGACATGGGGAAAAATAATCTCTATGTTTCTCTGTGTAACCTTAACAGACAAATATTTACATTAGTGATACTGCTCTTTTCCACACTAATTAATTCTATTTACTCACAGACCCCCTCCTACTACCACTACACCTCATCTGATGGACTTGCATCCTCAACAGTTTATGATATTATTCAAGCTCAAAATGGGTTTATTTGGTTTGCTACTGCAAATGGAGTTAGCAGATTTGACGGTAATCAATTTGCTACATTCAGAATCAATGATGGTCTAAATTCAAATTCAATTATCGCAATGGCAGAAGGAAGAAATGGTGAGCTGTATTTTGGTAATTATGAAAAAGGAATTAATGTTCTAAAAGACGAAAAGATTCAAAATTATTTTACTGAGATTAATGGGCAACGCTTTGGTATCTCATATTTATTTATTCCTCAAGATAAAACTAATGAGCAAACAATTTATGCATATGGAACTTATAGCGGCATTAATGCAATTAGAGAAAGCAAAATAGCCGGATTTACAAATACTAAGATTAGTCTATTTCAAACTGATATATATGCTATATATAAATTAACACAACTGACAAATGGTAAAATTATTGCTACTACTTCAGGTGGGTTATATGATTTTGAAAACGGCAATTTTACCAAATTGAATATTACCGGTTTACCTGATTCCGATTTGTATTCATTTGTTGAGGGTGATGATGGCAGTTATCTTGCCGCAGCAAAATCAATAATTTATCATATAAAAGCTGATAAAGTAATTAAGATTTATGATGTTAAAGAATATGGAGATCTTGGCGTTAGTCATATCTATTTTGATAGTAATAAGAATATCTGGTTCTCTATTATGAACAAGGGTTTCTATTTTATTCCGAGCGGTTCCGACAAAATTATTGATATTGGAAGTAAAATGGGTTTACAAAATTCTCTAGTGAATAAATATTTTGAAGATAACGAAGGAAATATCTGGATTAGTACATTCGGCAAGGGGGTTTATTGTCTTAACAATCTTTATCTAAAATCATATAACGAAAATGATGGATTAAGCAATAATACTGTCTATTCAATAGCCAAAGAAAATTCGGGTAAAATAATCATAGGTACTTTTAATGGGATTAACATTTTTGAAGATGGAAATTTTCGTAGGCTGAAAAGGAATATCGGTAAACCATTAACTGAATATATTTATGGAATCAAGAACTTTGATAATACTTTCTATGTTGGGGTTTCACTTGTCAATCAAAAGATAGTAAAAGTTACTTCCGAAGAAATCAATTTCTATATATTTGACCTGCAATCTTTTTCTAAAACTAAAGGCGGACTTTATCTTTTTGGAACCACATCAGATTTTATAATTGTTAATCGAAGACTGAACTATATTGATGAGGGAACAAATAGATTTTACATTTTTGGAGATAACCCGAATCTAAATCGCATAAACGACATTTTTGAAGATTCACAAAAAAATGTTTGGATTGCAACCGCAAATGGCTTGTGTAAATTATCAGGTTTATCATATTCGGCAAATGAGTTTAAAGCTGAGAAATCATTTTTCCCGAATGATCCTGTTTTGAGTTCACGAATTAATTACGTTACACAGGATAATCAAAATAATGTTTGGTTTGCAGGTGTTAACGGAATTGCACGTTACAACCTTGGGAGTGATTCGGTGACAAGCTTTACAAATTTATTTGGACACGATTTATCAGCTTCTAACTCTATGACTTTTGATAGAATGGGCAGGTTATGGCTTGCAAATATGAAGGGATTATTTTTAATCGACGGAAAAATGATAAAACACCTCAGCGGAAAAACAGGATTACCCTCAAGTGAGGTGCTTTCTCTTTACCTTGATGAAAATGAGAATTTACTCTACGTTGGAACAAGCAATGGAATATCGTTACTAGATATTAATCAATTTGATAATTTCAATCCACAACCCCCAAATGTAATTATTGTTGAAGTAGAGGCAGGTGATTCAGTTTATACAGGATATGACAATTTAGTTTTTTCACCCGAACAGCGTGATGTTAAAATTGATTTTACTGCACTCAATTTTTCTTCACCGGGTACAATAAAATATAGATATAAATTCGATGGTGATTGGATAAATACTGATTTTAGTTTTCTAAATTTTGTTTCTCTAGGAAGCGGAACTTATACTCTCCAAATAATGGCAAAATCTAAAAATAGTGATTGGAGTGAACCAACATATCTCAATTTTCAAATACTTCCCAAATTTACCGAGACTTTCTGGTTTTATCTTTTGATACTACTGATTCTAATATGCTTCCATTTAATATTCATATTTTGGCGTATAAAAGTACATAAAAAGAAAATCATTGCGGAATTAGAGTTGAATGAAAGAATAAATGAACTAAAGCATCAGGCGCTATCTGCAATGATGAATCCCCATTTTACATTTAATGCTCTTAACTCGGTTCAGTATCTAATAAATTCAAAACGAAATGAAGAAGCGAATGATTATATAGCGATGATGGCAAAACTTATCAGGAAGCATCTAGATACAGCCGGAAGCGGATTTATTCTTGTCTCCGAGGAAATTATTCGCCTTAAACTTTATTTGGATCTCGAAAAATTGAGATTCCAGGATAGATTTTCGTATGAGATTATTAACGAAACACATTTTGATTCTTCTACTCTTATGATTCCAAATATGATAATTCAACCGTTTGTAGAAAACTCTCTTTGGCACGGTATTATCAATTCCGGCATCAAAGGGCTGCTTACTATTTCATTTTCATTTGAAGATGTCAACATTGATTCTATAATTTCCAGGTCGTTAATAATAAATATTACGGATAACGGCATTGGCATTAATACCGCAAAGAAGAACAAAAAAGAAGATCATATTTCAAAAGGGATACAAATAATTGAAGAACGGCTTAAACTACTTAGCACAAAAATGGAACTGCCAAAACCAATAATGCTCGACGATCTGAGCCACCGCAATCCTAATTTTCAAGGAACCGAAGTGATAAT
>PCUD01000149.1:0-785 GCA_002786785.1 Ignavibacteriales bacterium CG18_big_fil_WC_8_21_14_2_50_31_20
CTGAGAACGATTTGGTTCTGGCTTGTTTAGGTTAGGATTATAGAGCTGGGTTTGAATATTCCACACTTTTTTGCTGCTCTTTTTTTTGTCCTTACGACTGAGGATAAATTCATTCTTGATTTTTTGAAGTTCAATAATAACCATTACCTTCTCCTCGTATGCCATTTTTGCTTTCTTCTTATGATAAGCAATTTTGGAATCTGCAACATGTAAAAGATAGTTTTTATCCATTCTTATCACCGTAGGCTTTTTTATACGTTTCTTCTAAACTGAAACGTTTTATAAGCTCAAGAAACTTGTCATTGTTAAACTCCGCTTCAATAAAAAATCTGGCAAGTCTTTCTTTATCAGTCATTCTCCCGGTCTGTAACATGATAGCCATTACATATTCTGCGCTCAAAATAAAAGTCCGTTCATTAAAGATTGTAATTTCATTTCGATTTTGCAACGCTTCTTGAACAAGTTTATTATATGCTAGTAAAAACTGAACCGGCATCCCCTCAATGATGATGTGTTCCCCTTCTGTCTTATAGCCATTCTCATCTGCCCAATTATAAATTGGTGACAAAGGATTTAGATTATTTTCTTCACCGGAAATATGTACAATTAAATCTAAATCATAAGTAACAGAAGGTTCGATATAATAGAACTGCGCCATACCTCCGGCAATAGCATATTTTTCAATGATTTTTTTTTCGACTAAACCATTTATTTTTTGTAATGTCTTTTTCATACTTAAAATAAAAAAGCTTTTTTTAATTTTACCCGGTGGAAACTAAATAATC
>PCUD01000149.1:803-1852 GCA_002786785.1 Ignavibacteriales bacterium CG18_big_fil_WC_8_21_14_2_50_31_20
AAATCCGTAAGCCGGTTGTTTATAATGTTGATTAACACGTTTGTGTCAAGCGATAAATATTCGTGACTAAGTCTGTTTCTAAACCCGGCCATTTGATTCAATACCATTTTATCTTCTTCTGTAATCATACTATGTTTAACAAGAATTTCGTTTATATCAGAATAGGAGTCCCATTTCTCATTGAAATCAGCCGACACAATATGTGCAAGCATATCTAATAAATTCTGTATTAATAAGTAGATCCCCCGTTCTAAAATCCAGAGGATATCTTTATCTTTCTTAATATCCTCAGCAGTTACATTTTGGTATTTCTTCAAATTCTGAAGGTCTTCAATAAAAGAAGCAATCCTTTTTTCAATAATTTCTAAATCAGGCATTTCTTATTTTCCCGGAAAGATAATGTCTCCTTATATTTCTTAAATGAGCCGAATCAATATAAAGCTTCCTTATATAGTTTTCATAAGAGATACGTTTTCTTTCGTCTTTAGAGAAAATCCGTATTCCCCGGTCGATAATTCTTTTTTGGATGAGAATTTCTGCACAATTCATCACAATAAAATCAACATCGCTTCTTACCAGCAAATTCAGATCAGCTATCTCACCGCTTTCATAACCATAGGGAAATTTCTTAAAATCATTTTTATCGAAATCATCCTTTAAATATACCGCAATATCTATATCGTGATAATTATCTTTATCCACAAACGATCCAAAAATATAAGCAAACAAAACTTCATCTTTTGCTAAGAGATATTCGGCAATAATTTTTTCTTTATGTTTTTTTTCGAATAGCATAGTATTTAACAAATTTATCAATCACTTACATGTCTATTTCAGAATGTTTACTCTATCCGGCGGCTTACTACTTCCTCGCCTAATTAATGTTCTCACTTTTCCTTTCAATTTCTTCACCCGCCACACACGTGGTTACTTCATTCCAATAGCGCGTATGTATATAATCCAATTTAAAACTCATTTAACTTCAACAACCTTACCGTTTTCAAGTTTATATTTTTTATTTGATTTTTCGCAGAAAGCAATTCCATATA
>PCUD01000149.1:1880-2537 GCA_002786785.1 Ignavibacteriales bacterium CG18_big_fil_WC_8_21_14_2_50_31_20
ACAGCAAACGACATTAGAGTCCTTGCGAAAAAACTATTCTGCCATTATTGAGCTTTGCACCTGAGGCGCACAAGTCTCTCCGCCTGAGGCGGATCGAAATGATAAAAGTATAAAATTAGTCTGATCAATAATTTTTAACTGCCCTTGCTAATATCATTTTGATTACAGATGTATACCCAACATCTTGTTGCGCTGCATAGGCTTTTACTTTGTTCAGTAATTCGGTAGGCAGCCTCAAGCTAATTACTTTTGTCGGTAAGTCTGCAGGTAACTCAAAACCTAGATCAACAATTTTAAGAGGTCTATTTTTGTTTATGAATGCAGTTGTCTCTTTATGGTCGTAATCAGTTATTTCTTCTGTCTTTGGTTTTTTCATATGTTTCTTTCTCTTTCCTGGAAGCAGGTCTACAGTTTATTACTCTTACTTTCTTATTCCGAATGGTGAATGCGCACATCAATATTTTCTTATTCAAACTAACACCATAAACAATCCACCTTCTTTCTTTATTATCAGAATGGATAATATCTTCAAATATGGAATGTTTGGGGTCATAAAAAACACTTTCTGCTTCCAACCGTGAAATTCCGTGCTTAATTTCATTTTTCTGAATATTCCATTGATCCCAATCAAAATCTAATTTCATCTTGCCATCAGTT
>PCUD01000149.1:2555-5673 GCA_002786785.1 Ignavibacteriales bacterium CG18_big_fil_WC_8_21_14_2_50_31_20
TTAAAAAAATATCGTGACGCGAAACGAGTAACAAAAGAATAAAGTAAAGATAGAAACTTGCTATCAGCGGTTTTGAGTTCATGAATAATTCTTACAGCAAACGACATTAGAGTCCTTGCGAAAAAACTATTCTGCCATTATTAAACTTTACACCAGAGGCGCACAGGTCTCCCTCCTGCCTATCGGCAGGCAAGCCGGTCGAAATGACAACACCCATCTGCCCAAAATTATAAAGTTGCGCTTTTGTACAAGTACCGGTCTGTTAAATTAAAAACCTGTCAGCCTTCGGATGATTAAAAAGATGAAAGAACTAGTGACGGGTGGGGGTGACGCGTCATTTGGGATCAACCATATTGTATATGAATTTGATCTGTATAATTGTTTAGTTGCGTATGGTATTATGTAAAAAGTAAAAAGGATAAAATAATAGTAAGGATGAATATTTTATTTCAAGCAATCGGGTAAAGTTATAAGTTTTAATACTTCAACTTTTTCAAAAATTTTATCATTAGAAACAAGAGGTATACCCAAAGATGCAGCCGAAGCACAAATAATTGCATCCGGTAATTTAAGTCTATACTTTTTCCTTAATTTAATTATTATAATACTGGAATGTATCCGTTAGCCAATCCGTTAGCCAACGGATTTTTTTTGCCAAGCATGTTCGCCTCAGGTAGAAAATTTTTTATGTTTTTAACTTTTGCCTTTTTACTTTTTACTTATTCTGTTCACTAATTTTAAAATTTGCTTTTAAAGTCTAAAAACTGTTTATAATTCTTAAATTTCTGAATTCCAGACTTTTGTTTTTTAATTGCTATTCTACTCCAAAATGCAAAGTGATTTTTTAAAGTGAAATAGTACACATCATCGGGATTTAAAACCCATAAATCTTTAGACGCATGGTTAAATGTTGTATATTTTTTAATTGGCATTGTTGTCTAATTTTGATTTTATAAATTTCAAATCCAATTGGTCAATCTCTCTATAAGTTTTTTCTTTAAGCATATAAAGAGTCTTTAAATTGGCAAACTTAATTTTTGTTTCTTCTATCATTTTTACATCATATTCTAAATCAGAGAAACTAAATTGTTCTCCTAATTTTGCAATTACATCAATAGAAATTCCAGCGTTTGAAACATACCTTATAACAGGAAACTTTTGCAACTCCTCTAATGTTATTTCATAAATATCATTATCATTAAAAATTTCAAATAGAGAGGCTTGTAATTTTTTAATATTATCCTCGAACGGATTTACAAACAAATCAATATATTCAGTATTTCTTGCAAATCCGTGTAAGTTAATTGCTAATCCACCGATTACAATATATTCAACATCGTTCTTTCAAACGAAGCCATCAACTCTAGAAATTTATTAAAAATATTTTCCATTTATAGGCTATGTTTTTTTTGATTAGTTTTTATCCGGACACCCTAAAACAAGAAACAAGATAAAAGATAAAAGATAAAAACCAACAAACTGACAAAACAAGTTCAATTACAAATTTAAAAGACGCAAAAGATTAAACTACATTTTTCACTTTTGACTTTTGCCATGTTTTACTTTTATTTTCTTAATAGTATGTCTAAATTTTACCCGTTATATCATTTTTAGAAGTGAAAGTGTATTCACACTAAAATTAAATACGCGCTCCTCAATATCTTTCATCTTCCACTCCTATTTAAAATTCTGACTTTTTCCTTTTGCCTTTTTACTTCATTCCAATAACGTGTACATCAAACCCGATTACGGTGAATCCTTTATGCGTAAAAGTTAAACCGGGAGGCAACCCGACGTAACCAGGTCCGATAATGCCAATCTTTGCGGTGTGGGATGATATTTTTTTTAACAGTTCTTGTTTATGGTTTACTCTAATCCCTTAATAATTTTCAATAATTTTTAGTTGCAGTTTAATAATATCATCTTATCACCTCGTCACCCCGAGCAAAGCCGGGGGACAATCCTTCATTCATAAATTCAACATTTCACCCCTACGGGGTTTTGAACTGTTTGGTGGTAATAATTAATCTATAAACATACCACCCCTAACGGGGTTAATACATTTTCAACGATTGAACAAATCTTCTTTCATCAATCTTCATTCATTATTCCAAACTTAAGCGTATAGCAGTTTACTTCCTTATGGGCTCCTCTAAAAATCCGTTAACTAACGGAATACGGGTATATGCTGCCAAACCGGATTTTCGAAGAGCGCCAGTTAATGCTTTTAGAGATGCCCTTAACCAAAATGGACCCGAAACTCACTAACGTGTTTTTTTTGAGAAATTTAGTGAAACAAAAACCATTCAATCATGCATCCACTCGACCATTTTTTTTCTAATTACACAATTTCCATTCTTCAACCAAACCAAATTTTGTTATAAATTTATTCAATAGATCAAAATTTATAATCTCTCTTGAATTTTCCAACATGGATTTTATGTCTTTAATGTGTTTCTGAGCTTTACCCTCTTTATAGAACTCAAGTTTTTTAGTTATAACATATTCCACAGGAGCAATCAGCATTGCTTCTCCCCTAAAATCAATGTTTCTCACATTTTCCAAAGCCCAATGCTGAAAATCATTATTCCCGGCAAAATATATATCGGCTTTAAACCCGGATGAATTGTGAATGATATTGCAGTGTCCTCTATTGTCTCTTAAAATTTCGTTTTTCAGAACTTCAACCGGGGGAAAATAAAACTCATCTTTTGGAAACGAATGTTGAAATTTTTCTATTAAAGAAACCGGGATTGTAATAACAATGTCTATATCATGTGTTAATCTTGGCTCACCATAAACAATAGATGCAACAGATCCGGTTACCATATATGGTGTTTTTAATACATTAAATTTACCGGTGAATATTTGAAATAATTTATGTCCTTGCATATAAGAATATTTTTTTTACTTCTTCAACCACTTTTTCTTCACTCCACGTAGGATGAAATTCCCTTAATGCAGCTCTTTTTAGTTCAATTGCAGAATTTCTAAGTTGAATTGCCAATTCAAGTTTCTTTTCCGCAGAAAAATTCTTAAACCGGTTTTTCTCTATTTTACTTTCTGTTTTCATTATTCATAAAATCATTAAACCTTTATGGGATTGCTGTTTATACGT
>PCUD01000149.1:5686-5848 GCA_002786785.1 Ignavibacteriales bacterium CG18_big_fil_WC_8_21_14_2_50_31_20
AGCTAACGGATGGGCAAAGTAGAACTCCAAGCTAAAGGCTTCAGCCAAAAAGCCCGTTGTTTTTTTTGTCTAAAGCAGACCGGGAAGATATTTATTTGCCCTAACATCCATCCCGCCGACGCTGGATGGTCATTCAGTTGAATCTTTTGCGCAAGGTGAGAA
>PCUD01000151.1:0-2631 GCA_002786785.1 Ignavibacteriales bacterium CG18_big_fil_WC_8_21_14_2_50_31_20
AATGACACATAAGATTTCTGCTAAAAACAAAAATGCTGTCAATTTATGATTCCGTCATTCCGCGAATCTCTTATGCGGAATCTCAATAAATGTAGCACAGATTAGCAATCTGTGTCCGTGTAATCCTGTCCCAAGTTTTTGTTCGGAAATGACGCATACATTTTTTTATATTTGGACATGAGTAAACTCTAAAAACTTTTGAAAATTTAAGTAAATTGCGAAGCAAAAATTATAAATTAATAAATTGAACGATGAATAGAAAAATTATTATTCCAAAAGAGATTATAACAGTGAACAATTCAATGGAGATTCTTCGCGATTCTTTTATTGAAATTGAAAATGGAATTATCTCAAGAATTGACAAACTAAAGAATATTGACTTAAATAATTACGATGGCGAAATTTTCCGTTTCCAAAATCTTACTTTAATGCCTGGATTTGTGCAAACTCACATTCACCTTTGCCAAACGCTTTTCCGTGGATTAGCGGATGATTTGCAACTTTTGGATTGGCTACAAAAACGAATTTTCCCTTACGAAAACAACCATAATGCTAATTCGCTTCGCATTTCGGCACAACTTGGAATTAGCGAACTATTAATGAGCGGAACAACTACGCTTTTGGATATGGGAACGATGAATCATCAAGAAGTTGTTTTTGAAGAAATGATTGAATCGGGAATTCGTGGCTTTTCCGGCAAATGTATGATTGACGAAAATGATTTATTTCCAACTTTTAAGGAAACTACCGAAGATAGTTTAAAATCAACAATTCAATTAGCTGAAAATTTCCATAATTCTGCAAACGGAAGAATAAAATATGGATTTGCACCTCGTTTTGTGCTTTCGTGTAGCGAAGGATTGATGAAAGAAACTTCCAATTTGATAAATGATTTTGATGGCTCGCTTTATCACACACATTCTTCCGAAAATATTGGCGAAATAAAAGCAGTTCGCCGTAAATATGGAAAGGAAAATATTGAGTATTTTGATTCGATAAATGTTTTATCCGAAAAAACTGTTTTGGCTCACGCAATTCATGCAAACGAAAAAGAAGTTGATTTGTTAAAGAAAAGTGGAACAAGAGTTGCCCATTGTCCTTCTTCTAACCTAAAATTGGGTTCGGGAATTGCACAAATTCCGCGATATATTGAGGAAGGAATTTCGGTTTCAATCGGTGCAGATGGCGCACCTTGTAATAATAATCTTAATATGTTCACTGAAATGCGATTGGCTTCGTTAATGCAAAAGCCAATCCACAATCCAACAGTTATGGATGCAAAACTTATGATTAAACTTGCCACAATTGAAGGAGCAAAAGCTTTGCATTTATCCCACGAAATTGGAAGTATTGAAGTTGGCAAAAAAGCCGATTTACAACTGCTCAATTTGGAAAAAGCAAATCACTCAATGCTCGATGGCGATGAAAATTTGTATTCGTCAATTGCTTACGCTGCGGATAAATCGGATGTTGTTTCCGTTATGATTGAAGGAAAGTGGGTTGTAAAAAATGGCATTAATTTGGTTTATGACAACAGCCAAATGATGGCAACCGGAAAGGTTGAATTGCATAAACTATTAAATAGGGCTAAAATAAATTGAAAATGACAAAACTAATATTCGCAACTGGAAATAAAGGAAAGTTAAAAGAAGTTAAAAAAATATTTGCTGATACCGAGTTTGAAATTGTATCGCTTTACGATTTGGGCGTTGTTCCAGAAATTGAAGAAAATGGAATTACTTACGCAGAAAATGCATTAATTAAAGCAAAAGCAATATATGAAATTTATAAATTGCCAGTTATTGCTGATGATTCTGGACTTTCGGTTGAGCAATTAAACGGCGAACCTGGAGTTTTTTCCGCTCGTTATGCCGGCGAAAATTGCACTTATGATGATAATAATAGAAAGCTAATTAAAGAATTGGAGAAGTTTGAAAAACCTCATTTTGCTAAGTTTGTCTGCTCGGCGGTTTTTTTTAATGGAAAAGAAATAATTTCTACGTTTGGTGAATTTAATGGCGAAATTATTTCGGAATTTAAAGGCGAGCATGGTTTTGGATATGACCCAATTTTTGTTCCTCAAAATTCAAATAGAACTTTGGCTGAATTTACAAGTGAAGAGAAAAATAAAGTAAGTCATAGAGCAATTGCATTTGAAAAATTAAAAGAAAAACTGTTGCAAACCAAAATTTATGGTTAGAATTTCACGTTAAAGTAATGGAAATTGTAGTTGGATTTATAGATTCAAAAACGGGGAAATTCCAATAATATTTTTATGAAAATGCTATTATTCTAAAAACAATACTTTTGGAGATGAAATTACGGGAATTTTTTTTGGACAGTGAAAATTTATAAAAAACACTATTCCTTTTCTTTCAACTTGAAAAATCAGTTTTGGCTATAATTGTTATTAAACAGTATTTTTCACAAACAGCCGAGAGTTAAACTTTGCTTAAAAAAGAAATTGCCATAATTGGAAGCGGTCCAGCTGCGTTGATTACTGCTTCAAAACTTGCTCCATTTCATAATGTTACCATTTATGAAAAAAAATCGAGTATTGGCAATAAATTCTTAGTAGCTGGCAAAGGCGGATTTAATTTAACAAATTCTTTGGAAGGAATTGAACTTGCG
>PCUD01000151.1:2656-27603 GCA_002786785.1 Ignavibacteriales bacterium CG18_big_fil_WC_8_21_14_2_50_31_20
GAATAAAATTAAGAAAAATCTATTAGAAAAAAACGTTTTAATTAACTGTAATTCGCAGTTTGTCGGGTTTAACAATTTTAATGGAATAGAAATTGACTTTAAAGGCGAAATTAAATCCGTTTTTTCTGATATTTATATTTTTTCTCTCGGAGGTGCTTCTTGGTCTATTACTGGCTCTGATGGAAAATGGACAGAATATTTTGAGCAAATTGGTATAGAAATTATTCCTTTTGAGTCATCCAATTGTGGTATCAATATAGATTGGGATGAAAAAATTGAACTCCATTTTGGAAAACCACTTAAAAATATAGCGGTTTCGGTTAATGGAAACACCTTAAAAGGCGAAGCTGTTATCACAAATTATGGATTGGAAGGAAATGTTATTTATCCACTTATTCCAAAAATTAGAGAGCAATTAAAAGCTGATAAAAATGTTGAAATATTAATCGATTTTAAACCAAACAATTCAAAAGAAGAATTATTAAAAAAGCTCAATTTGCATAAATCAGCTTCAAATTATGGCGAAATATTAAATCTAAATAGAACGCAAATGGCAATTATTAAATCACTTTTAACTAAAGAGGAATATTTATCGCAAAGTAAATTTGTTAATAAAATAAAGAATTTAGAAATAAAAGTGAATTCTTTGCGAAATATTGAGGAATCAATTTCAACAGTTGGCGGAATTGATACGGAAGAACTAAATCCAGATTTTTCACTAAAAAAGTTTAATAATATTTACACAATTGGCGAAATGGTAAATTGGGATGCCCCAACTGGCGGATTTCTTCTGCAAGGCTCGTTTTCTATGGGAAATTTTGTGGCAAAAAATGTTTTGGAAAATTATTAAGGTTTCAGAACAGATAAAATAATTACAAAATACAATACTTGACATAAAGAAAAATATCCACTTAAAACAAAATATCAACATTTTGCAATTCCTCCGCTATTTTAGATAGATATTTTATTTACGGAAAAAGTTTTAGGTTGAAAAATATGAGTAAATCTGACTAGAATGTCTGGTGATTTACCCTTAAAAAAGTGGTCAATTTTTGTTTGGAATTAACAATACTATTTAATTATTAGCATTTTTTTTGCAATACTTTTACTGTTACTTAGCAATCTGAAAAAATATACTCCGCTTGATAAATGATTAGCATTATATTTAATTGAATGAAATCCGGCTTCTTTATAATTATCAACTAATTTATCTATCTCTTTCCCAAGCACATTATAAAGGTAAATTTTAATTTTTTTACTCTTGGGAAGTGAATAATTAATAATGGTCGAAGAATTAAAAGGATTAGGATAATTAATCAAATCATAATCTGGAAATTCTTCATGATATATTTTTTCAACCTTTGTAATGTTTTTGACGTTAAATATTTCAATACCCAAAGCTGATCTGATATTAATTAACTCATTATTATAAAAATAAGAGTGTTTTAAATTGAGATACTCTTCTGAAATTGGAAATGAATGCAATAGTTCCACATCATTAATAGTATTTATGCTATATATTTCTAAATTTATACCATATGGCCCATTTCTGTGAAAAAGGATATCATCATCAAGAAAAAAGTTCCATGAAAGGGGAAAATCAAATTTAGATAGGAGTTGTGGGTTGCTAAAATCGGAAATCCTATAAATTGACAAATTCTCAGATTGAAGATATAAAGTGTCTCCCAAAATTACTGCATTACTTTGTAACGGAAAATAGTTTGTATAAACTAGCTGAATATTATTTAAATCAGCAATACTATAAATGTAATTGTTATAATATTCATTGATGTATAGATAGTCATTAGTTTTTTGGAATGTGGTTTTACTAAATGAATAATTTTTCAATTCCATTTGATAAACACTTCGGGGATTTTTCAAATCTGTTATATCAAAAATCTCAACATTTTCAGAGTCATCGTTTGGAACAACTACAATAAAATCTTGAAAATAATAAACATTTGCTATTTGTTCCCCCCAATTATTTCTATTACAAAATTCATTAAGAAATGCAGGATTTATTAAATCTGAGGTATCGTAAATTTTAATTGAGAAAGCATCCCATGTAAACATAAATTTATCTGCATAAACAAAGTTAGGTTGGCCAGCTGAAATTAATGATATTTGCTCTGGATTTTTAGGGTCATCTAAAGTATATATTTGAATTCCAATGCTATCAATTCCAACAAATAAATAGTTTTCAATATTTTTCAGAGTTGTTACGGCACCATTTGAAACAATCCTTTTAATTTCTGTAACTTCTTCATGTGAATTGTTTAAAATACCTAAACCACTCATACCTCCTGCGTAATAAATAATATTATCGGCAAAAGCAATATCTTTAATAGAAGGATTTAGTGCCATACCAATTTCTTTGGAATCAGGAAGCTGAGAAATATCTATATATCTGAATCCATTAAAAAAACCTAAAGTTGACAGAAGGGTATTTCCATCATTGCTCAAAGCCATCATAAAGCTATCACTACGGTAATAATCTGTAAAATATATTTTGCAATAATCATTTGGTATAGATTTATTACTAATGTCAAAAACATGAATTCCGTCTCCAAAATGATCATCCAATCCATTTATATCAAGAGATTGATAAAAGCATGTTGCTACAAATAAATAATCTTCATGCAAAATCATATTCTGATAACTTTCATCATTCGAGCCACCATATTTTTTAATGCTAGTTACAACATTGCTAGTATCACTAAGATCAATTGTTACAATACCTTTATTATATAAACTTGTGTAAACATATTTGTCAACTGGTATGATACTATTAATTGTTATTTCCTCTTCAAATAACTCATTTAGATTAATTATTTTAACAAGGGAAACACGCGGGAAGTTTGAATTATCAAAAATAATAATCTTATCCTTGCAGCTAAAATAAAGATATTCTTGAGTATAGTTTACTTTACTTAAAATATAAGAATCTGGGAAATTATGGTTTTCAATTTCTACAGGTGCTAAAATATTTGTTAAATCATAAATAGAAAAACCATATTCTCCCTGGGCTAAGATTAATTTATCTTCATAGAAAGTGAAGTCGCTAATATCACTTTTAAACAAATCTATCAGTTTTAAACTAAGTGGGTTTTTTAAATCTATGACTGCTAGCTGACCTGAACTAAGGAGACAAAAAGCATAATTATTCCATGTATCAATTTTGTTAAACTTATTTGGGAGTTGAATAGATGAAATCCATTTAGGATTCGATTTGTCAACTATATTATGCAATTCCAAAATATTGCCATTTTGACTTAGGAGTGTATCACCATATACACAAATGGCAGAGGATTCCCCGATTCGCCAGTACTTGTCAGATGGTAAATCTTGAGATATCAATAAAGAGGAGAATAGTATTAAATAAAATATTAGTTGTTTCATAATCATTTAAGCCTTTTAACGATATGTAGTCCCGATACGTCGGGAGTACCATTTATTAAATTTTTCTTTCCATCTTTTTCTGATGGTTTATATAATTTATGGATTATATCTTAAATACGCTTTTTATGAGCATCAAAAACTAAATATATGTCTTTACCGGAAAATTGTTACCTCATCCTTTCCTTTTCCAATAATCATGTTCTATAAATTATTATCATTCGTAACTTAATTTAAGATTTTTTATTTAAACATCCATATAATGGCTTTAATACTATTTCTTAAGGTTCGTATTTTATTAAAAATTTTGGTTTGTTTGTATATATTTTTATTGTGCTCTAAATACACTCTTGTCTCAATAAATAATTAATGTAAATTAGTTAATAAAATCTTTTTGTGCAAGTAAAATACTTGGTTGTTATATTATCATTTGCTTCAAATAAGGTCTATTTGCCAATAATAATTTAGTGAATGTTTGAGATATAAAATTGCCACATTTTTGCCGTGCTAAAGAATTAAATGAAGAGTAACTCCTTATATAACAAGGAGTTAAAAGAAATGTGAGGCGACGATCGGATTCGAACCGATGAATATAGGTTTTGCAGACCCACGCCTTAAGCCACTTGGCCACGTCGCCATAAAAAAGAAAATCCACATTTAGTGGATTTTTGAGCGGGAGACGGGACTCGAACCCGCGACAACTACCTTGGCAAGGTAGCGCTCTACCAGCTGAGCTACTCCCGCAAAACAATCAACAAGAACTAAATTGAACTCCAAATATAATAACCTTTTTTATTTCCATCAAGAATAATTTTTACTTTTATTGGTTATTACTTGAATATCTTTTAATTTTTTGAGTAGTAGTTTTTTCAAATTCGTTTTCTCTAATTTCAAATTTCATAACTCTTTTAAATGAAGGTAGTTGTTTATTCACTTTTTCTACTTCCTTTGCTAATACTTCTAACATCAATTTTTCATTAATTGTTACTTTTTCACTTTCTGATAGTTCAATAAATGCTTCTGCATCGGGAACAATTTTAGCAGCAATTATTTCATCTTGCTTCTTATTATCTTTTCCATAAACAATAGATTCTAAAATAAATTGACTTCTATTTAACATATCTTCAATTTCTTCTGGAAAAACATTTTTGCCAGATTTAGAAATAATCACATTTTTCTTTCTTCCAGCAATAATTAAAAATCCATCTTCATCAAAATAGCCCAAATCGCCAGTTTTAAACCAACCATTACTAAAGGCATCTTTTGTTGCTATTTCGTTTTTATAATATCCAAGCATTATGCTGGTTCCTTTAGCAAATATTTCACCAACACCATTTTCATCGGGATTATCAATAACAATTTCCACATTTGGCATAGGCAAGCCGGTAGCATGGTCTTTAAAGTTATTCAATTGATTTAAGGCTAAAATGGGGGAAGTTTCTGTTAAGCCGTATCCTTGCAAAAAGTTGAACCCAAAACCTCTTAATCCCAAAGCTACTTTAGGATCGGGAGCAGCGCCACCTGCAATAAAAATTCGGATATTACCACCAAATTTTTGATGCAGTTCTGCAAATAATTTTTTCTTTATATCTTTTATTCCTATTTTTTCTGCAAAATTTGACAACCCAACTAATTTTGGAACAAGAATAGATTTTAATTTTTCTTCTGAAATAGATTTTGCAATTTTCTTAAACATTTTATCAAATAATAGAGGAACAGCAAGTAAAATAGAAGCATTAACTTTTTGTAAATCGTCAACAATTGTTCTTAAATTTCTTGCATAATGGACAGAAGCTCCAGAATATATCGGGCATAGCATTCCACATGTACATTCGTAAGAGTGATGCATTGGCAAAACGGAAAGAAATCGGTCTTCGGGATAAATAAATAACATGCTCGTCATTGCAACAATATTTGAAGCAATATTTCCTTGACTTAGCATTACGCCTTTTGCTCTTCCTAGTGAACCAGATGTAAATATGATTTCTGCAAGTGCATCTTTATCAATTTGGGGTAAATTGGCAGTAGTTATCTTTTTTCCTTCATCAATTAGCGTTTTCATATTTAGGAACTGGGCTTCCAACAAGCCTTCATCCATGCAGATAAAATGTTCCAATTTTTTTAGTGATAAATTACTTTGATCAAAAATATCGGAGTAATTACTTGAAAAAATAATTGCTACTGAATCGGATTCATGAATAATATTAAATATTTCATTTTGGGTTAAATTTCTATCAATTGGCACACAAACATAATTAAATGCCATACATGTAAAATATGATATTGCCCACTGAACTCTGTTTTCTCCAATAATGGCAATATGTGACTTTTCCTCTATTCCAAGATTTTTTAGTGCCGAGCCAAATTTGAGTACATAATTTAATAATTCACTAAATGTAACTTTATTTATAGGAGTGTTAGTAAGGTCCTCCATTGCGAGTTTGTTTGTGTATTTGGTTGCTGAATTAAGTAACAATTCCTGAATTGAACTTATTTGCGGAACGTCATAAAGCTTTAATGATTTTTTCATATTATCTCCAAAATCAAAATTCATTTGTTATATAATGAAAAGGCAGAATTAACATATCATATAATTTAAGAATATATATAAATAAAATTAGATTAACATTTTGTAAATACTTATGGATCTAATTTAAATAGCTTTTTTAAATCCATAAATAGCGCCAGCAATAATTCCAATTGTTAGCGGAATATTTTTAATAAGCATTTCTTTTAAGTTATAAATTTGATTTCCAAATCTATCTAAATTAGTTATGAAAATTCCTTTAATATTAACAAAACCTAAATCAAAACTACCGTTTATAAAAAGATAAAAAACTACGAACAATATAATTCCAACAATTATTAAAAATTTTGAAATTTTAATTCCTAAAAAAGTAATTAAAAAACTAACCACAAAGCCGGTTAATGCCGTAATTAAAATAAATTGGATTTTCTCGAATGACATTGCTAACTCCATAAATTTTCAATTCAATTCTTAAATATATGGGTAATTTGAATTAATTATGTAATTATTAAATTTCCATATTTATTAAAATGGAAATTCTTCTTTGTAATCAACTTTTTGCTCAATGTTTTCTTGCTTTGGCAATTTTGCAACTGCATGTGTAAAATTACTTTCAACGTATATTGATTTGTATGGCTTTGTGGGACACGCAAACTCACATGCACCGCATCCAATACAAATATCATCAGTTATAAAAGGTGCTTTTTTATTTATTTCTGTATCCAATACCATTTTAACGGCTTTTGTTGGGCAATGTTCTGCACAAGCACCGCAATCAGTTTTTTCAGTATAAACAACACAATTTTCTTTAATTAGTTTAGATTTTCCTAATTGGATTAATTGCTTTTCTAAAATATTTTGGGGTAAAATAGCTCCACTTGGACAAACTTGCAAGCAAATAACACAGTCATAATTGCAATACCCCGTCTTAAAATCCATTAATGGCTGCATAATTCCAAGCAAACCGTATTCTAAAAAGGATGGCTGCAAAACCTGAGTTGGACAGCTTGAAACACATAAATGACATGCTGTACAGTTTTCAGTAAAGTTAGATATTGAAACTGAGCCCGGAGGTGAAACTGGGAATTTTCGTAAAACTGGTTTAGTGCTATCTTTATAAATTTCAATTTTTTGCTGAGCTTTTAATAATCGCTCACTTCCAATAGTTAAAATTGCTAAACTTTTTATGAAATATCTTTTATCAGAATTAATGTTTACGATTTTGGGTTTTGAATAGCGGGGAAGGTAACTAATTCCAATTGAAGGACAAACTTCAAAGCAATTAAAGCATCCCACGCATCTGCTAAAATCAATAATCTCATTTGAGGAATCGATGCAATTTGATTTGCAGGCAACTTCACATTCGCCACATTTTATGCAATTATCTTTGATAATACCAATCTTAAAAAATGATATTTTAGATAATAATCCTAAGAAAGTTCCAACTGGGCAAATTGTATTGCAATACAATCTGCCAAATTTAAAACTTAGTAATAAAACTAATCCAAATATAAATATCGAAAATAATAATGCGAAAATACTAATTCCTTTAAATTCCATTGGTGAAATAGCATATAAATTAAATGATTCTAAAGTAAAGGCGATAATATTGTTTGTTCCAATAATTATTGGTCTAACAATATTTGTTAATATTCTTCCAAAGTTGCTGTATGGATCAAGCAAATTTAGACCAATTGAAGTACCAAAAAGAAGAGTTAGGAATGCAATTATTAAGAAAAAATAACGAGTTTTAGTAAATGACTTTGTGTATAAGAACTTGTTGGGTCTAAATTTGTTTTTAAGAAAAATGATTATATCTTGAAAAATTCCTAACGGACAAATTGATGAGCAATAAACTCGTCCAAAGAATAATGATAAAAATATAACAATAATAAAACCAACTGTAGTAATAGATGCAATTGACAAAAATTTTAACAAAGATGGGATAAATTGCAAATAAAGTGGATATTGAGAAAAAATTGACTGAATTGAAAAACTTATATCAATAAAAATTATTGAAATAGATAGAATAAAAACAATAGATATTATAACTCTAATTTTTTTGAGAAATATAAAATCCATGAAATTATAGAATAATTCGATTAATTTTTAATTTGCTTAAATCCATTGTACCAATTTTCATTTCATTAGCAATTCTTATATAATCAATTTCTGATGGAACTTTACCAAACAATTTTGCCGCTGCTGAATCTGCTGCAACCATATCTGTGGAAATTATTTGAGATTTAAGTGAAATTACATCTGCTAAAGAAACTCCACGAGGACCGTTTGTTTTCATAACAGAATATGCATCAATAATATTTAAGTCAGGCTTTCGAAAACTTGCAAAATCTGCAATACATTGATGTAAATCGTTTCTATGCCAAAATCTTCTATCCCAGACAATTCCCATTAAATTTTTCATTGAAATTGTTAATCCGGCTCCACCATGATTTTTTAGCACAGGAACATTAATAAATACATCGGATTCTAAAATCAATTCATGAACAGTTGTCTCTTTTAATCTTTTCCCTTTTTCAACATTAACTTTTTGATAATAACTTTCACTACTGCCCGATACTACTTTAGCTCCTGCATCCTTTGCTGCTTTTTCAATTCCACTATTGCTGTAACAATTTGTCCAGTTATCGCAAGTGTGGTCAAAAACATAAACATCTTTTGCCCCGGCATCAAAACAATGCTTAATTATTTGGCTAACTAATTTTGGGTTTGTATTTGCGGCTCTTTCAGGACTTGTATCCCATCCAATATTTGGTTTAATTACAACAGTTTGATTTTGTTTTACGAAATTTCGCATACCACCAAATGATTGTATTGCTTTATCAAACATTGCATTGGGTTCGCCACCTTTTATAGCAACTAAATCATAAAGCTGTGGATTTGAGGTCTTAGAATTTGCAAATAAATTTATTTTATCACCAAAAGTAAGAAATGCACCAGCAGCTAATCCTACAGTTGAACCACGTTTTAAAAATTCTCGCCTATCCATTAATTGCTCAAAATTATTTTTAAAATAGATATAGTTATCATTTATTTTAAAATATAAATATATTATATTTGTTGCAAGTATAATTACAAGGAAATTATGTTGGAAGCAATATTAAGTAATAAAATATCTAAGAATATAGTAAAAGGGTCGATATTTGATTTATTAGCCCTAACTTTTGTTTATTTAGTCCCAACTTTCTCGCATCTTTTTGCTCTACCAATCTATTTTGTTGAGCCAATGCGATTGATGCTAATTTTAGCTATTGCTCATACTTCAAAGAAAAACGCATATTTTCTTGCGGCCACTTTGCCTATCTTTTCATTTCTAGTTTCAGCTCATCCAGTATTTTTGAAGACTTTATTAATTTCTGGCGAGTTATTCATAAATGTTTGGTTGTTTTTCTTTCTTTCAGAAAAAATCAATAATAAGTTTGGAGCAATGGTTTTGAGTATTGCTATTTCAAAAATAGCTTACTATTTAATCAAATTTACTCTTCTTAGTTTTGTGCTATTGGAAGGTAATTTAATTTCTACACCTATATTAATTCAGGTAATTACTACGGCTGTTTTTGGTTCATATATCTATTTGATGAAAAATAATTTTGTGAAATAAATTATTTTAAACCCCAAATATGCATTAGAAAAGCATTAATGCATATTCGACTAACTCGCTCTAAGCGTTTGTACTATTGTTCACTTAACCTTTTGGGTACAAACGCTAAGACCGAGTAAGTCGGGGCAAGTTCGCTTCTATATTGATTGTTCTTTTTCTAAAATTGTTTATTTTAATCCTATTGCATTATCCAGGTTAAAGCTATTAAAATATTTAAAACAAAAAACCCCTTTCATTTCTGAAAGGGGTTTTTGTTTTTAAGACAAAATTTGTATCAAATTATGCTGCTTTAATTTTACCTTCTCTACAAAGTTTTGCTAATTGAGCAGTACCATTTTTAGAGATTGTTCTTAATGCACTAGTAGTTAATTTTACACTAACAAATTTATTTAATTCTTGAACCCAAATTCTCTTTTTTTGTAAATTTGGCAAAAATCTTCTTTTTGTCTTGTTGTGAGCATGTGAAATGCTGCTCCCAGATATTGGTCCAACTCCTGTAACTTCACACCTTCTTGACATATTACTCTCCAAAATTCATTCTAATCTAATACGAATTCCAAATATAATAAAAATTTTTCATACTAGTAAAAAAAATATTAATTATTTTGTTTTGTTTGTGTATTTGGTGATGGAATTCTTGCACCTAATTCTTGATCAAGCATATAAAGTCCACTTTTGCTATCACCAATTAAATTGAATTTTTGAACAATTTCGTTGGCAACAGCCTCTTCTTCAACTTGTTCATCAACATACCATTGCAAAAATGTTCTTGTTGAATGGTCTCTTTCCTCAATTGCCAAATCAGTAAGTTCATTAATATGTTTTGTAATAAATTCTTCATGTTCAAGAGTTTCTTGGAATACTTTTAAAGGTGAATCCCAATCTATTTGTGGTTTATCTATTTGCTCTAAAATTACTCTTCCACCAATTTTTTGAATAAAGTCAAGAAGTTTCATTGAGTGTATATGTTCTTCCTCAGCCTGTAATCGCATCCATTTGGACATGCCAATTAGGTTTTTACTCTCAAAATAGGTAGCCATTGATAAATACAAATATGAAGAAAATAATTCTCTATTTAATTGTTGGTTTAGGGCTTGTTCCATTTTCTTTGATATCATTATTTACCTCACTATTTTCACTATTATTGATTATTTTCCATATCTAAAATATTAAATTATTAAACCATACTCAATTTAGTTTTGCAGGATTAAAATGGAAAAAAAATATATAATACTTTTGGGGATACTATTTATAAATATAAACTTCCTTTTTGCTCAAATTTCGGAAGAACATTCTATTCATAAACTTCACTATGAAAAATATAAGCAATCAGAATCAAAATTGAATAAATTTAATAATAACATAAGCGAAATAATTCCTTTGCAAATAAATCCACAAAAAGATTTATCCAAAATTGTTTTTGGGTATTTGCCCGATTGGGAATACAACAAAGGCTCACATGCAAATCAGAGATACGATCTTTTGACTCATATTGCAACTTTCGATTTTATGGTTTCAAGTAATGGTAGCGTTGGTTATCCATCAAATTGGCCTTGGACTGATGTAATTAATGCAGCACATTCTGCTGGTACAAAAGTAATTATGACAGCAGTCAATTTTGATTCTGAGGATATAAGGAGTATTATTTCTAATTCAACCGCCAAACAAAAGTTTTTTTCGGATACAAAAAATATTATTCAAACTTATCAGTTAGATGGTGTAAATATTGATTTTGAAGGTCTTTATAATGCCGATAAAGGTAGCTTAATCAACAATTTTATGGTAGAATTAACTAATTATATTCACACAAATCTTCCTGGTAAAGAGGTATCTTTTGCTGGACCAGCTGTTAATTGGAGCAATCGTTGGAATTTAGATGGCTTAGTTCAAAGTTGTGATTATGTTTTTATAATGGGCTATTCATTTTGGGGTAGTTGGAGCACAACCGCCGGGCCATGCGCTCCTCTTACCGGATTTACCAATGATATCACATCGGTTGTAACTGGTGATTATGGAGTTCCATTATCAAAATATCCCGAAAAATTAATTCTTGGCGTTCCCTACTACGGTCACCATTGGAGGACTGAAACAGGTGAAGCTTATGCAAAAGTTGATACTTCAAATGGCGGCTATTTGGGTTCCACTTTCTTTTATAACGATATTGATAAATCAGAAATATATGGATTGCTTTGGGATGAAGTATCACAAACTCCTTGGTTTCGTTGGCAGGAGGGAACTCAGTGGAATCAAATTTGGTTTGATGATGTTCAATCAATTGAAAAAAAATATAACCTTGCGATAGAAAATAATCTTGGTGGTGTTGGAATTTGGGCTTTAGGTTATGATGGTGATAAGCAAGACTTATGGAATTTAATAAATTATAAGTTTGGATCAGCAAATATTCCAATTCCAAACAAACCTAATTCATTTAGAGTAATTGAATATAACGAAAACACATTGGTTTTAAGTTTTGAAAATGTTGATTACGCTGAAAAATATGGTGTTTATATGAGCTATGATGGAAAGACATTTGAAAAAATTACTGAATCAATTTCTAACACAGTTTCAATTACAAATTTAATGCAAGATTCTATTTATTATTTCAAAGTTGATGCTTCTAATAGCTCGGGAACTTCAACCCAAACTGAAGTTCTTGCTGGAATTATTGGTAAACCCAATTCTAGATTTTTAATAGTAAATGGATTTGATAGAACGAGCAGTACCACTAACACTTACGATTATATTCGTATGTACGAATTACCAATGAAAAATATTGGTTCAACATTTTCATCGGCGAGCAATGAAGCTGTTTATAAAGGATTTGTAAACTTAAATGATTACCAATATGTTATTTGGATTTTAATGGATGAAGGTTCTTCTGACGACACTTTTAATTCATTAGAGCAAAATAAAGTGATTGAATTTATTGATAGTGGTGGTGCATTTGTTGTATCTGGATCTGAAATTGGCTGGGATTTAGTGGCAAATGGTTCAGTTGCTGATAAAGCTTTTTTTGAAAACTATCTAAAAGCAAATTATATTTCTGATGCACCAAATAATCAAAGTGCTACTTATTATACTGCAATGAATATGGGTGGAATTGAATATAACTTTGATGACGGAAGTCATGGTACTATTGACGTAGATTGGCCAGACGTAATTAAAGCTACAAATGGTGCGGAAAATATTTATTCCTATAAAAATTTTTCTACTTCAATAGGATATGCTGGAATTAAGTACAGAGAAGCTATAGATAAATCTGGGGGAATTGTTTATTTAGCTTTTCCAATTGAGGCGGTTTATAACGATTTAAACCGTACGCAATTATTCGAAGAAATATTAAATAATTTTGCTATCATTCCATCAGTTGATGGTTCAAATACCATCGCAGAGGAATATATTTTGGAGCAAAATTATCCTAATCCTTTTAACCCAAGTACTATAATTAAATATTCAATACCTGCAGTTTTAGGTGAGAGGAATGACTTTCCCATAAGGAATACTAGACTAGTTGTTTATGATTTGCTTGGACGTGAAGTTGCAACTCTTGTAAACAAGGAGCAAAGTGCTGGTAATTATGAGATTAAATTTGATGCAAAAGGATTAAGTTCTGGGACTTATATTTATAGAATTACTTCTGGTAAATTCTCCAAATCTAAAAAGATGCTTTTACTTAGATAGGTAAATTGTAGTGATGAGAAATGTCTCATCACTACAATTAAGACTAATTATTTGTTTTCCAGCGATAAAATTGCTGCATCATATACTTTAGGGCGTACGTTCCTAATTGATACTTTATCATCTGGATAAACTCTGTTGGTCAAAAATATTACATAAATTTTACGCACTGGGTCAATCCAAATTGAAGTTCCAGTATAACCTAAGTGACCAAAAGTTCCATCAGAAAAATATTGACCAGAAGATGCACTTCCATCTTCGGAGCGGGTATCAAAACCAATTGCTCTTGTACTTTGTGGTGAGTATCGCGAAGTAAAATTAGAAATAACTTCATCACTTAAATACCTTTTATTATCATAAACACCTTTATTTAATAAAAGTTGGCACAGCTTAGATAAATCTTCTGTAGTTGAAAAAAGGCCAGCATTTCCACTTAAGCCTTTTAATCCACGTGCTAACGGGTCGTGCACAACTCCTTGTAATTCCGGAGTAGTTGGTGCACAGCATTTTTTAAATTCATCATTTGGATTAAACATTGTTCTATTCATTTGTAGAGGAATAGTAAAATTATCGGCATAAAATTTATACATTGGCTCTTTTATTATTGATTCTACAACCATCATTGTTGAAACAAAATTTAAGCAACTATAAAGAGTTCTTTCCCCAGTTTCATAACTAAGATTAAGAGTTTTTATTGTATCAAGTATATGAGTTTTTTCTTCATTTAGTGATGGGGAATAATATGCTTGTAAACCACTTTCATGAATTAGTAAATCCACAACTCTTACATTTCCCTTTCCGTTAGTACTAAATTCTGGAAGATAAAATGCAACGGGTTTATTAATATCAAGTTTCTTTTCATCCACTAATTTCATTACACAAAAATTTGTTCCAAAAGCTTTAGTAACAGAAGCTAAATCGTAAATAGAATTATTTTCCACTTTTGGTGAATTCTTGTCGTAAGTGAAATTTCCATAAGCTTTTCCATAAATCATTGAATTTTCATTTCCAATAAGAATAGTAGCACCTGGGAAAATGGAGTCTTGAATAGCAGTATTAATTATATCGTCAACTAATTTGAAACTTTGAGCCGTTAGAGAAATAAATAGGAAAAAAAACAAAATGGATAATCTAGTTTTCATGATAATTCCTTGATGTATAAATAAATCAGTTTTAATTATGAATCTAATAACCTATATTTTAAAAATAAAATTTAAGGAATAATATTTGAGGATGCTAATGAAAATATCTTTTTTAATAATGTTTTTTGTTGGAGTAACTTTTGCACAAGAAGTCTCTGTTGTTTCAATTGACCAATTAACAAAAATAGAACAAGGCAAGTTTTATTATCCCGTTGGTAATATTGACGATTCTAAAATTGCTTTTTCCAATGAAATCTATAAAGGATTATGGTTGCAAAATAATTCTGATGGCAAAATAGAAAAAATTAACGATTACTATTCGTCAGGTTTTGAGCCAAATTTTACAAACGATAATCAAATTGTTTTTCGAAAAGATAATTTTGAGAACAACTTAAGATATATATCAATTCATAAATATGATATTTCTAAAAAAGCAGAAAAAATAATAGAAAGTGGACTTAGAAATATTGCACAAATCAAAGTGGCTAATGAAACTGAAATTAGTTTTTCAAAAGACCAAAGTTTGTTTGAAATTAAGGCTAATAACAAATTGTCTAAAATTGCTACAAACGTCAATCCAATTGTGATGATTGAAAATTCTGATTTAGTTTTATATAAAAATGGTGTAAGAAGTGTTTTAAATCCAAATGGGGATGGAAATTATCTTTGGGCTTCTGTTTCACCAGATGGTAATAATTTGGTTTATACTTTTGCAGAAGAAGGTAGCTTTGTTACAAATTTAAATGGTGAAATTATTGCAAATCTTGGTTATGCCCACTACCCACAATGGTCTAGTAATAGCAAGTGGATTGTTTTTATGAAAGATTATGACAATGGTGAACTAGTGACAGATTCCGATTTATTTATCGCTTCTTTTGATGGTAAAAAAGAAATAAGAATTACTGACACAAAAGATATTCACGAAATGTATCCTGTTTGGTCAAAATCAAAAAATAGAATTTATTTTAATTCTACCAAAGGTATTATTTACAAAATTGAATTAAAATTTAATTAGGAATTAAATTATGAAGTTAGTTAAAATTATTACAATATTATTATTTATAAGTACAACCTTTTTTGCTCAGTCTTTAAGTGGAGTTAAAATATGCATAGACCCTGGTCACGGCGGGCACGACGCAGCAAATGATAGACATATAATTGTTCCAGATTTTTGGGAATCGGAAGGAAATTATTCAAAAGCTTTGCACGCAGAAGAAATTTTAACTTCTCTTGGTGCAACTGTTATAGTAACCCGCGCAGGTAATACTGATAATGATGACTTAGCTCTATCTGTCCGCTCTGGAATTGCAAATTCGAATAATGTTGATCTGTTCCATTCAATCCATTCTAATGCTACTGGTACATCGACTCGACGAAATAGTTCTCTTGTTTTGTTCAGAGGTTATAATGATGCTCCAGTTTTCCCAGATGCAAAATCTTATGCAGCAAAAGTTTATGAAAATTTAGAAAAAGTGAACCATGTTACTAATTTAAGTTATACTAACATTAGTGGTGATTGGAGTTTTTATCCAGATTGGGGAACTTCGGGGCTTGGTGTACTTCGTGGATTGACAATGCCAGGAATTCTTTCCGAAGGTTCGTTTCATGATTATATTCCTGAAGCATTTAGGCTTAAAAATAGTTCTTATTTAAGACACGAGGCTTGGGCAATTACGCGTTCAATACTTGAGCATTTTAATGCTGGAACATTGCCTAATGGCAATCTTGCTGGTGTTCTTCGCGACCCAAATGTAAATGTTTCAAGTACATATCAACCAATTTCTGAATTAGGCGATACTAAAAAACCACTAAATTCAGTTAAAGCTACACTTCAACCAGGTAATTATATTTATAACGGCGATGACCAAAATAACGGATATTACTTTTTTGATAATTTAACTCCAGGTGAATATAAACTTTATGTTGAAGCAGAAGATTATTCCTTGGATTCTTCCAACGTTACTATTGTTGCAAATAATTCAACATTTGTGAACAAGAATTTAACATTAATTGTAAATGAAAATAACCCAAATGTTCTTGAAAGTTATCCTCAAAATAATACAGTTAACTTTAGCAATAGTGCAAATATTGAAATTTTGTTTGATATACAAATGGATAAAGCCTCGACAGAATCAGCATTTTCAATTTCTCCAATAGTAGCTGGTACATTTTCTTGGGAAGATAACAACAAAAGATTAATTTTTAATCCAACATCAAATTTAGTTGCTGGACAACTATATGAAGTAACTATTTCAAATTTAGCAAAAACAATTTTTGATAAAAATTTACTTTTTGGTTATAATTTTCAATTTACAACCAGATCGAAACTTAATCTAATTAGCTATTATCCCATTAACGGCTCAGATGATATTAGTAGAAGCGTTGAAATAAGATTCCAATTTGATCAAGCAATTAATGCTGGAACTTTAGGAGGAAATATTAGTTTTACAGATTCACAAGGTAAAGCAGTTACACCATCAGTTGATTTTACCGCGTATTCAAAAGGAATAATTTCATTTACTCCAGTTTCCGATTTGATTGCTGGGGAAAGTTATAAAGTTATTATAGGCGAAGGCATTGGAGATATTGAAGGTGTCAAATTCCAGGAAAATCTCGAAGTCGTTTTTACAGTTGAAAATGTATTATATACTAATGGTGAAATAATTGATGATTTTGAGACAGCAGGTAATTGGAAAACTCCACAAAACTCTGGCTCAATTGGAATAGACGAGACTACTAATTTTGAAATAAACAGTTCTAAAAAATATAATGGAAATTTTTCAGGTGAAATAGTTTATAGTTTTATTAGTAATGATGGATATTACAAGATTAGTAGAGTTAACTCAGTTGCTGTTGGAAGTAATGGTGAATCAATTTTTGGTCTTTGGATTTATGGGGAATTAAGTGGCAATATACTGGAATATTGGTTTAAAGATTCTGAAAACAATTTTTATTCCAAAGAAGTTGATACTCTTAATTTTACAGGCTGGAAAATGAAAGATGTAAAACTAAGCGATGTAGCTTTGGGTAATTTGTGGTTTGAAGGAATTGGAATAAAGCAAGTTTCTTCTACCAATATTTCTGGTAAAATTTACGTTGATGATGCACAATATGATTTTGCAACTCCAGTTGAAAATGAAGTGGCTAATATTCCAACTGAATATTTGTTATCACAAAACTATCCAAACCCATTTAACCCAAGTACAGTAATTAAATACTCAATTCCGTCGTTTCAAACTAGGGTTGGGGGTGGGTTTGTTACTCTCAAAATTTATGATATACTTGGAAGCGAAGTAGCAACTTTAGTAAATCAAAGACAAGGTTCAGGAAATTATTCAGTTACATTTGATGCAAGTAATTTAACTTCTGGCGTATATTTTTACAGATTAAACAGTGGAAGCTTCACAAAATCGATGAAAATGCTACTCATTAAATAAAACCCAATTTATTGGGGATTTATTTAAGCACACTCCCGTATCTTTGCGGGATGCGATTAAAATAATTACAAAAAAGCCCAACTTTTATAAAAACATTAATAAAAGTTGGGCTTTTTGATTAAAATTTAACTGTTTGTCGGGTTGATAAACCTGGATAATGCAATAGAATTAAAATAAATAATTTTAGTAAAAGAATAATCAATAAAGAAGCAAACTTGTCCCGACTTACTCGCGCTCTTAACGTTTGTACCCAAAAGGTTAAGTGAACAAAAGCATAAGCGCTTAGAGCGAGTTGGTCCAATATGCATTAATACTTTTCTAATGAATATTTCGGGATAAAATGATTGTCTAATCTTCAAGTGTAACAGCAGTTCCTGAAGCAGTAACCATTAACATACTTCCTTGTCCAAGAGTTTCGTAATCCAAATCAATTGCAATAACAGCATTTCCACCAATATTTATGGCTTCATTTTTCATTTCTGAAAGTGCAATGTCTTTAGCGGCTCTTAACTCTTTTTCATAAGCAGATGATCTTCCACCAACAATATCTCTGATTCCTGCAAAGAAATCCTTAAATATATTTGCTCCTAAAATAGCTTCGCCAGAGACCAGTCCATGATATTTTATTATTCGTTTCCCTTCAATGTTATTTGTTGTTGTCATTAACATTTTATTTCCTATTATAATTTTTTAGAGTTGATGGAAGATAAAAAAAATGAGGCTTCAAGTCAAATAACTAAATTAAATTTAACTTAAACCTATTCTTTCATTTATGTGTAAAAAAATGTTATTTTTGAGAGCGATAGAATAATTGGAATGTAAGGTAAAAATGCGATTAACTCGGGCTGAAATAAGCCTATCAAATCTAAAATATAACTACTTAAATATTAGAAAGAAAGTTTCTAAAAAACCTATATTGGCTGTTGTGAAAGCTGATGCTTATGGACATGGAATGATTAATGTGGTGGCAGCATTAGAAAAATTAGATGATAAAAAGCCTTCATATTATGGTGTAGCATTGTTAGAAGAAGCTTTGGAATTACGTAAATCAAAAACAACCAAATGTCCCATTTTAGTTTTTGCTCCATTAAAATTTGATGAAATTGAAGATTATATTAATAATAAAATAACTCCAACACTAACAAGCCAATACGAAATTAATAAATTGCTTAAATATGAATTTAAGAAAAAATTTAAAGTTCATATAAATATTGATACTGGAATGGGACGTGTTGGAATACCATTTCAAAATGCTGCCAATTTAATTGCTGAGTTAAGCAAAAACAGAATGGTACAAATTAGTGGACTTTATACACATTTTGCAACTTCTGATGAAAAGGATAAAAAATTTGCAAACATCCAATTGGTACGTTTTAATAATGTAGTAAATTCACTTAAAGAAAAAAAAATAGAAATTGGAATTATTCATTCTGCTAATAGTGGGGCAATAATTGATATCCCAGAATCGTATTTTGATATGGTTAGAGCTGGAATTTCTTTATATGGATATTATCCTTCTAACGAAACAAGTGAATCAATAAAGTTAAAACCAGTTATGTCATTAATCTCTGAAGTAGCAACAGTTAAAACTTTTCCAAAAGGAACCCCAATTAGTTATGGAAGAAGATATAAAACTAAAAATGAGACTAACATAATTTCTGCGCCAATTGGATATGCCGATGGAATTAGACGTGGATTGACAAACAAAATGTTTTGCATTATCGGCAATAAAAAATATCCACAAGTTGGAACTGTTACGATGGATAGAATTATGTTTGATATTGGGAAAAGCACTGTGAAAGTTGGTGAAAAAGTAATTATACTTGGTAAGTCAAAAAACGAAATTATAACTGCAACTGAGTGGTGCAATATTTTAAAAACAATTCCATACGAAATAACATGCGGAATTAGTAAAAGAGTACCGAGAAAATATATTTAATGGAATTTAGCAAACAATATATAATTCAAGCAATTTCAGTAGCATCAAATAATCTTAGATTAAGTTCAGATAGAATTGAAGCTGTTGCAATTTTGCGTGAACATATTTTGCTATGTGAAAATTTGGAAGAAAATATTCGTAAAATGAAAGCTAAAACTGAACTGTCAAAGTTTGCAATAAAACTATGGGAAGCATTTCAGTTTACACAATCAAGTTCAATCGATTTTCTTAAAATTAGTGATATTTTTAAGGAACATTCACACATGTTGGTAATGGAATTAAGTAATCTTCTTGATGTTGCAACTCCAGAAAAATTACGCCAAATTTTTAATTCAATGAATGTGCGTGAAGAAATATCTGTAAATTTGGGAAATGGGACGATTAAAACAGAATTACCTTCAAATATTTCCATTGGTATAATGGAAAAAACTGATGAATTTGAATCAAAGGAAACAGTAGAAAGAGATGAATTAAAAGAAGATTTAATTCTTGGTGAAATAAAAGGAGTTAACAAATTTGATTTTGATGATTTTGAAGAGGTTATTTTAAAACCAATTAGTAAATTAGAAAACCTGTTAAAAAATATTACTGAAAGTAACTTTACTGATGAGGAACTTTTACCATATATTAAAATTATGCAAAAAAATGCGGAGTTTTCGGAACACATTGGATTTGTTGTACTTGCAGAAATGCATACCATATTTTATACTGCGCTTTTAAGCATTAAAGATAAAAAAATTGCAATTGATAAAAACTTAATTGAATCTTTAAGAGCTTGTCTAATTGTAATTGTTGCAGTTGTGAGAGGTAAAGATGTTAACATTACTAACTATCTTAATAAATCAGAAAATTTAGGTAAATTTTTAAATATTAATTAGGGAGAGAAATGGAATTAGTTGCAGTAATAATGGCAGGGGGAGTTGGTTCAAGATTTTGGCCAAAAAGCAGAGCGAAAGAACCAAAGCAATTGTTAAATCTTTTTAGCGCAAGTTCAATGATTCAAAATACTGTTGAAAGAATGAAAGGATTAGTTAGGGACGAAAATATTTTTATTATTACAAATAAAATACAAAAGGTTTTAATTGCTAAACAGTTACCTCAATTGCCAATTGAAAATATTATTGAAGAACCTTTCGGAAAAAATACTGCTGCTGCAATTGGGCTTGCATCCATAATTATTGATAAAAAGATTAAAGATGCTGTTACTATTGTGCTTCCTGCAGATCATCTTATCAATGATACAAAAGAGTTTCAACGAGTGATTAAGGAAGCTTCTGATTTTGCCTATATTGAAAAATCCTTAGTAACTATCGGAATTAATCCAACCCGCCCTGATACTGGTTATGGATATATACAAATTGATGAAATTGAAGCGCAAACCTTTCACAAAGTTATAAGATTTGCGGAAAAACCTAATTATGATACTGCAAAAAGATTTTTGGAAGCGGGAGATTTTTTCTGGAATTCTGGTATGTTTATTTGGAGAGTGGATGTAATATTGTGTGAAATTGCTGAGTATATGCCAGATCTCTATGAAGGCATTCAAACAATTAGCCAAGTTATTGGGACAAGTGATTATGACGATGTTTTAGCTAAAGTTTATGGTCAACTCAAAAGTATTTCAATTGATTATGGAATTATGGAAAAATCCCATAATGTACGATTAATTAAAGGCAAGTTCGATTGGAGTGATGTTGGCAGTTGGGATGCTGTTTATCATTTACTCGAAAAAGATAATAAGGGTAATGTTGGCAAAGGTGATGTCTATTTTGGAAATACTAACGGAACTTATGTTAATTCAGAAAATAAATTTACTGCTGTTATTGGGGTTAATAATTTGTTAGTTATTAACACAGATGATGCAACTTTAGTTTGTCATAGAGATTATGCCCAGGATGTTAAATTAATTGTTGATTATTTAAAGATGAATAAAAAAGACGAATTGTTATAAGTGAAAATTGAATAAACAAAATGATAGAAAAAAACTGTAAAGTTGTAGAAGTAAATGAAATTCAAACAGGAATTTTTATTCTAAAAGTAAAATCATCTCAAATTGCTGCCGATGTAAAACCTGGACAGTTCTGCAATATAAAAGTAAACGATTCACTTACTCCTTTTTTAAGAAGACCATTTTCTGTTTGTGATGTTGATGAGGATATTATTTCTTTTCAATTTAATCTTGTTGGTGAAGGCACAAGATTACTCTCTCAAAAGAAAAAGGGGGATTTACTTAATATTATTGGGCCACTTGGAGTTGGTTTTAATTATTCTGGGAATTTTGAAAATGCAATAATAGTTGCTGGCGGCATTGGTGCAGCTCCATTTCCATTGCTAATCAAAAATCTATCAAAAGATATAAATGTAATTTCATTTATTGGCGGAAGATCAAAAAAGGATTTAATTAAATATAAGTTGAAAAATGTAATTGTTTCAACAGATGATGGCTCAGAGGGATTTAACGGAAACGTTATTCAGCTTCTTGAATCTGAAATCCATAAATATGACAAATTAAATATAAAAATATTTGCATGCGGGCCAAATGCAATGTTGCGTGCATTAAGCAAATTTACTATCGAAAATAAGTTTGATTGTGAAATATCAACTGAAAGTGTAATGGCTTGCGGTTTTGGAATATGTCAAGGATGTAATATTGAAGGAATAAATTCGGAAAGATTTCTTTTAGTTTGCAAAGATGGCCCAGTTTTTAAAGCAGAGGATGTAAAATTATGAATAGTATTGACTTATCTGTAAAAATTGGAAGTTTAACTCTGCAAAATCCAATTTTATTAGCTTCGGGAACAGTGGGCTACGGTAGCGAAATTTCTGAATATGCTGACTTATCAAAAATTGGTGGAATTGTAACAAAGTCTATTTCATTAAATCCTCGAAAAGGTAATCCTCCTCCACGAATAGCAGAAACCTCTTCTGGAATGTTAAACGCAATTGGGCTTGCTAATGTTGGACTAGAAGAATTTATCAAAACAAAAATTCCTTTTCTAAAAGATATTGGCTCAACATTAATTTGTAATATTGCTGCAAGCAGTATTGAAGAATACGTAGAGTGTACAAAAGCACTTAATTACGAAGATACAGTTAAAGCCTTTGAAATTAATGTTTCGTGTCCAAATGTAAAAGATGGGGGACTCATTTTTGGTAATGATGTAAAATATGTGAGAACTATAACAGAAAAGGTTAGAGCGGCTACTGATAAACCCATTATCATTAAGCTTTCTCCAAATACAGCATCAATAAAGGAATTTGCTCAAGCTGCTAAGGATGAAGGTGCTGATGCGGTTTCGGCTATTAATACTCTCGTTGGAACTGCATTTAATATTTATACAAAAAAGCCTAAAATAAAAAATATTACTGGAGGACTTTCTGGAGCAGCCATTAAACCAGTTGCACTTGCAAAAGTTTTAGAAATTAGCAGAAATGTTGACATTCCAATAATTGGTATTGGAGGAATTATGAATTGGCAAGATGCAGTTGAGTTTATGATTTGTGGCGCATCAGCAGTTCAGTTGGGAACTGTTAATTTTATAAACCCAAACGCTTGCGTTGAAATAATTGAAGACTTAAAAAAATATTGTATTGAAACCAAATTAGAAAAAATTAGCAAATTAACCGCTTCTTATTTAATTTAGTATAACAATATTAGAATTAATAATATATACGTTTTCTGATAGAAAATTCTGATTAACAAAAAACAAATCTTATATAATCACAAAATGAATTACGAACAAGCTCTCGATAAACTATTTTCTCTACATCAATTTGGAATAAAATTGGGTTTGGATAATACCAGAAAATTACTCAAACACATTGGCAATCCAGAAGATAAATTGAAAACAATTCACATTGCCGGTTCAAATGGAAAGGGAAGCACAGCGTCATTTATTGCAAGCATTTTAACAGAAGCTGGATACACAGTAGGACTTTACACTTCACCTCATTTTGTTAATTATAATGAAAGAATTAGAATTAACGGCACTGAAATCTCGGATTCTTATGTTGTAGAATTTGTTAAGAAAAATAATGATTTTATCGATGCTGAATCACCTACTTTTTTTGAGTTAACAACAGCAATTGCATTTCAGTATTTTGCCGAAAATGGTGTTGATTATGCAATTATTGAAACTGGACTCGGAGGAAGACTTGATGCAACTAATGTCTTGAAATCTATAGCGGCTGTAATTACATCGATAAGTTTAGAGCATACAAATATTTTGGGAAATAATTTAATTAGTATAGCCAATGAAAAAGCGGGAATAATTAAACGAAATCAAAAAGTATTTATTGGATCAATTCCATCTGAAGCTAAAAATGTAATTATCAACAAAGCAGTTGAATCAGATTCAGAATATTTTGAGATTGATAAATTAGTAACATTAAGCAAAAATTTAGGAATACTTCATAATAGAAATAGTGAAATAAAAATTTCAAATTTGCCACTATTAGGTGAATACCAAATTAAAAATGCTTCCCTCGCAGTTTTGACAATTGTAAATTTATTTCCAAAAATTGATCACTTATTTATTCTAAATGGTTTAAAAAATGTGCTTAAAAACTCTGGACTTCAGGGCAGATATGAAATATATAACAATAGCCCAAAAGTGATTTTTGATTCGGCACATAACTCTGAAGGCATTGAATTATTTCTTGAAGAATTCAAAAATGATAAAAATAATTACTTCAAATCAAATTTAATATTTGGTTCTATGAAAGATAAAAATGTTGAAGATATTCTTAAAAAACTTTCAATTCACTTTGATGTTATTTATGTAACTGAAATAGAATACGAAAGATCGCTGAAAATGCGTGAATTAATTAATATTGGAGAAAAACTTGGATTGAAAGTTAAACAGTTAAAGAATCCTGCCCTTTTTATTTCTAAATTTATTAAGTCAAATAATGGTGAAGTTTTGGTAGTATTAGGGTCCATGTATATTTTAGGTGAAATCAAAAAAAGTTTGTTATTAAATGCTTGACATTAGGACAGGAATGATGTAATTTGGCACTATTCCTCTTGTTCCTTTCGTCATAATCAAGAATTAGTCATAAATTATGGAAATACTTCCATAATAATATTTAAATTACATTTACAAAACAGTTAAAGGTTAAAACAAAAATGGATATTTCCGAATTAAAAAAATTGAAGATTGTTGATCTTCACGAAATTGCAAAAACATTTAAGCTAACTAATTAT